>NZ_JAQYZY010000048.1:0-3062 GCF_028640825.1 Pseudomonas sp. LA5 | reverse complement strand
CCCACCAGCCGCTGCAGGCGACCGGCCTCGGCTTCCAGGGCGGTACAGGCCGCCAGGGTGGCCTGGAGGTTGTCGACACCCTGCTGGTTCAGCAGGTTGATCTCGCTGATGTCCATGTTCAGGGTCTCCACCACCGAGGTCTGTTCCTCGGTCGCGGTGGCCACCGACTGGTTCTGGCCATCGATCTCGCCGATGCGCTCGGTCACGCTGCCCAGCCGCTCGCCGGCGCTCTTGGCCACCTGCATGCTGTGGGCGCTCTGCCGCTGGCTTTCCTGCATCAGCGCCACGGCGTCGCGCGAGCCGGTCTGCAGTTCCTCGATCATCTGCTGGATCTGCTGCGCCGAACTCTGGGTGCGGCTGGCCAGGGAGCGCACCTCGTCGGCCACCACGGCGAAGCCGCGCCCGGCCTCACCGGCGCGGGCCGCCTCGATGGCGGCATTGAGCGCCAGCAGGTTGGTCTGTTCGGAGATGCCGCGGATGACTTCGAGGATCTGGCCGATGTTGGCGGCCTTGCCGTTGAGCGCCTCGATATGTTCGCAACTGGTGCCGATCTTGGCCGACAGCGCCTGCATGGCGTGCAGGGCCTCGTCGAGCACCTCGCGACCCTCTTCACCCTGGGCACGGGCGGTGCTGGCCTCGCCCGAGGCATGGGCGGCATTGCGGGCGATCTCCTGGGCGGCGGCGCCCAATTCGTTGATGGCGGCGGCCACGCTGGTGGTGCGCTGGGCCTGCAGATCCGACTGCTGCATGGAGGATTGCGATGACTCCAGCACCCGGCGCGTGCCCTGATTCAGCTCGCCGGTGCTCTGGGCCACGTCGCGGATCGAGGTGTGGATGCGCGCCACGAACTTGTTGAAGGCCTCGGCCAGGGCGCCGAATTCGTCGCGGGCCTGCACCGGCAGGCGGCGGGTCAGATCGCCCTCGCCTTCGGCGATGTCGGCCATGGCGCGGGTCAGGTCGTGCAGCGGCCGCAGCAGCACGCGGATCAGCAAGCCCAGCAACAGGATGATGGCGACCACCGCCACCAGGGTGGCGACGATGGCCAGGTTGCGCGCCTGGGTGACCGGGGCATAGGCCTTGGCCTGGTCGATGGACAGGCCCAGGTACCACTTGACCGAGGGCAGGCCCGCGACCGGGGTGAAGCTCACCAGGCGCTCGCTGCCATTCTGGGTGACGGCATGCAGGCCCGGCTGCAGGGACGGCGTCTGCTCGGGGAAGACGTCCTTGAGGGTCTTGAGCACCTGCTCGGGATGGCTGCTGACCAGCACCTTGCCGTCGCCGTCGACCAGGAAGGCTTCGCCCAGGCCGCCGACGTTGAGCGAGGTGATGATCTCCACCAGCGCCGAGAGGTTGAGGTCGCCGGCCACCACACCGGCCAGTTGGCCGTCGCGCTGCAGCGGGGTGGCGATGGTCACGCCCAACTGGCCGGAAGAGGCGAAGATATAGGGCGGGGTCAGCACCGTGGCGCCGGCGGCGGTGGCGGCCGCGTACCAGGGTCGCTTGCGTGGATCGTAGCCGGCCGGCAGGGTGCGCAGCGGACGGGTGGTGTAGGTACCGTCCACCTCGCCCAGGTAGGTGGAATCGAAGGTACCGGTGTAGATCTTCTGATCCAGCAGACCGACCAGGCCGTCGGGCGAACGATCGCGTGCCAGGGTCTGGGCTTCGCCTTCGATGAGCTTGACCCGCGCATCCAGCCAGTAGGCGACGTTGCCGGCGGTGACCCGGCCGGTTTCCGCGAGGTTGGCACTCAGGCTCTGGTCGATGGCCTGGCGTTGCAGATAGGCATTGAAACCGGCGGAAGCGGCCAACGCGGTGGTGATCACCAGCGCCGCGACCAGCAGGATCTTGTGGCTGAATTTCAGGTGTCGCTTCATACAGGTCTGCGTCCGTGGCCAGGGTGGAGCCATGCCGGATTCAGGGCATGGCGGTCACTCGTTATCGGGCACGTACGTTACGACTTGAGCGGAGCGGCAACCTCTTTTCGGGGGCCCGCGCTAGATGCGGAAGCCACCCACCAGCCGCTGCAGGCGACCGGCCTCGGCTTCCAGGGCGGTACAGGCCGCCAGGGTGGCCTGGAGGTTGTCGACACCCTGCTGGTTCAGCAGGTTGATCTCGCTGATGTCCATGTTCAGGGTCTCCACCACCGAGGTCTGTTCCTCGGTCGCGGTGGCCACCGACTGGTTCTGGCCATCGATCTCGCCGATGCGCTCGGTCACGCTGCCCAGCCGCTCGCCGGCGCTCTTGGCCACCTGCATGCTGTGGGCGCTCTGCCGCTGGCTTTCCTGCATCAGCGCCACGGCGTCGCGCGAGCCGGTCTGCAGTTCCTCGATCATCTGCTGGATCTGCTGCGCCGAACTCTGGGTGCGGCTGGCCAGGGAGCGCACCTCGTCGGCCACCACGGCGAAGCCGCGCCCGGCCTCACCGGCGCGGGCCGCCTCGATGGCGGCATTGAGCGCCAGCAGGTTGGTCTGTTCGGAGATGCCGCGGATGACTTCGAGGATCTGGCCGATGTTGGCGGCCTTGCCGTTGAGCGCCTCGATATGTTCGCAACTGGTGCCGATCTTGGCCGACAGCGCCTGCATGGCGTGCAGGGCCTCGTCGAGCACCTCGCGACCCTCTTCACCCTGGGCACGGGCGGTGCTGGCCTCGCCCGAGGCATGGGCGGCATTGCGGGCGATCTCCTGGGCGGCGGCGCCCAATTCGTTGATGGCGGCGGCCACGCTGGTGGTGCGCTGGGCCTGCAGATCCGACTGCTGCATGGAGGATTGCGATGACTCCAGCACCCGGCGCGTGCCCTGATTCAGCTCGCCGGTGCTCTGGGCCACGTCGCGGATCGAGGTGTGGATGCGCGCCACGAACTTGTTGAAGGCCTCGGCCAGGGCGCCGAATTCGTCGCGGGCCTGCACCGGCAGGCGGCGGGTCAGATCGCCCTCGCCTTCGGCGATGTCGGCCATGGCGCGGGTCAGGTCGTGCAGCGGCCGCAGCAGCACGCGGATCAGCAAGCCCAGCAACAGGATGATGGCGACCACCGCCACCAGGGTGGCGACGATGGCCAGGTTGCG
>NZ_JAQYZY010000047.1:0-5120 GCF_028640825.1 Pseudomonas sp. LA5 | reverse complement strand
CACTCTAGAGGGGCGCGGCTAACGCCAGGATGAGCCGCGCATTACAATCCTGTCATCCTGCCGGGGGCTGTTCGCGACGGCGCAGGACGCTGTGGTAGAGCGCAGGCAAGACCAGCAGTGTCAGGGCAGTGGAGGACAGGATGCCGCCGATCACCACGGTCGCTAGCGGGCGTTGTACCTCCGCCCCGGTGCCGGTGGCCAAGGCCATGGGAATGAAGCCCAACGAGGCCACCAGCGCAGTCATCAGCACCGGCCGCAGGCGGACCAGCGCGCCCTCGCGCACGGCGATATCCAGCGGCTTGCCCTCCTCCAGCAGGCCACGGATGAAGGAGACCATCACCAAGCCATTGAGCACTGCGACGCCCGACAGTGCGATGAAGCCCACACCGGCCGAGATCGACAAGGGAATGTCCCGCAACCACAACGCCAATACCCCGCCCGTCAAGGCGAAGGGAATGCCGGTAAAGACCACGAGGCCGTCGCGCAGATTGCCGAACATCATGAACAGCAGCACGAACACCAGCAGCAGCGCTACCGGAACCACGAGTTGCAGTCGGGCGGCGGCAGCTTGCAGCTGCTCGAATTGACCGCCCCAGCTGGTCCAGTAGCCTGCTGGAATCCGCACCTGGTCCGTGATGGCGGCGGTGGCATCCGCCACGAAGCTACCCAGGTCCCGATCCCGCACATTGGCACTGACGATCACCAGGCGCTTGCCGTCTTCACGGCTGACCTGATTCGGCCCAAGCACCGTTTCCAGGCGCGCCACATCGGCCAGCGGGATGAACTCGACACGGCCTTCCACCGCAGGCAATGGAATGGGCAAGCGCGCCAGCACCGCCGGGTCGCTGCGCAGGGCCTCCGGTAGGCGGATCATCAGATCGAAGCGGCGGTCGCCCTCGAAGAGCGTGCCAGCCTTGCGTCCACCGAGCGCCGTTGCGACCACATCCTGGATATCACCGACATTGAGGCCGTAGCGCGCGGCTCGCTCACGATCGATCTGCACACTCAGCAGCGGTAGCCCACCGGTCTGCTCCACCTTCACCTCGGCGGCGCCTTGGACCTTCTGCAGCACCCTGGCAATGTCCGCAGCGGTCTTGTTCAGCACCGCCATGTCGTCGCCGAAGACCTTGACCGCCACATCGCTGCGCACCCCGGAAATCAGCTCGTTGAACCTCAGCTGGATCGGTTGCGACAGCTCATAGTTGCTACCGGGCACACGCGCAGCTGCCGCCTCCAGTTCGGCCATCAGCTGCTCGCGGGACTTGCCTGGATCGGGCCACTGCGCCTGCGGCTTGAGCATCACATAGCTGTCGGAGATGTTCGGCGGCATCGGATCCGCGGCGATCTCGGCGGTGCCGGTACGCGCGAAAACCCGCTCCACCTCGGGTACCTGATCCAGGATGGAACGCTCCAGGCGTTGCTGCATGTCCACCGATTGCCCCAGGCCGGTACCGGGCACTCTGAGCGCCTGCAGCGCGAAATCACCCTCGCTCAAGCTGGGTACGAACTCACTGCCCAGGCGCAGGGCCAATAGCACCGTCAGCACCACGCTCAGGCCAGCGCCGGCGAAAATCAGTGGCCGCCGACGCATGGCTGCATCCAGCGCGACGGCATAGCCGCGCCGCGCCGCGCTCATCAGTCGATTGTCCTTTTCCTGCACGCGACCCGTGACGAACAGCGCCACGGCCGCAGGGACGAAGGTGATGGACAGCAGCATGGCGCCCACCAAGGCGATCACCACGGTAAAGGCCATGGGATGGAACATCTTGCCTTCCACACCCGTCAGGGCGAACACCGGCAGATAGACCACCATGATGATCAGCTGCCCGAAAATGAGCGGCCTCCGCGCCTCGCGCGCGGCGGCGAACACCTCCTGAAAGCGCTCCCTGCGGTCGAGCACCCGACCGTGCCGCTCCTGGGCATGCGCCAGCCGGCGGATGGCATTCTCCACGATCACCACGGCGCCATCGACGATGATGCCGAAGTCGAGCGCGCCCAGACTCATCAGGTTGGCGCTGACCCGATTCGCCGCCATGCCGCTGAAGGTGAAGAGCATCGAGAGCGGAATCACCAGCCCGGTAATCAGCGCTGCGCGCAGATTGCCGAGGAAGACGAAGAGCACGGCGATGACCAGCAGCGCACCTTCCACGAGATTCTTGCGTACCGTGGCGATCGCCTTGTCCACCAGCGTGGTGCGGTCGTACACGGCGATCGCCTGCACCCCTTCCGGCAGGTTGCGATTGATCTGCGCCAGGCGCTTGGCCACTGCCAGCGCCACCTCGCGGCTGTTCTCGCCCACCCGCATGAAGACGGTGCCAAGCACCGCCTCCTCGCCATTTTCGGTAGCCGCCCCAGCGCGTGACTCCTGCCCTACCCCTACGCTCGCGACATCCCGGATCCGCACCGGGATGCCGTCCACGGTTGCGAGCACGATGGTGGCGATGTCCTCGACAGAGGCGAGCTGCCCCGGTACCCGGATCACCAGCTGCTCCCCGGCGCGCTCGATGAAACCGGCGCCGACGTTGGCGTTGTTTCGCTCGAGCGCCACCGCCACTTGCTCCAGGGTGATGCGGTAGCCGGCCAGCCGCTTGGGATCGGGCGCGATCTGATACTCCTTGGCATAACCGCCAATGGTGTTGACTTCCGCCACCCCGGGTACGGTGCGCAACTGGGGTTTGACGATCCAGTCCTGGATCTCGCGCAGATCGGTGAGCGTATAGGCTTCGCCATCAGCCCGGCGCGCCTGGGGCGCGGCCTTCACCGTCCAAAGGAAGATTTCCCCAAGCCCTGTGGACAGCGGCCCCAGATTGACTTCCACGCCCTCCGGCAGGGCCTCGCGCGCGCCCTGCAGGCGCTCGCTCACCTGCTGGCGGGCGAAGAACAGATCCGTCCCGTCGGCGAAAATGACGCTGATCTGGGCAAAGCCCGAACGCGACAAGGAACGGGTCCGCTCCAGCCCTGGCAGGCCGGCCATGGCCGTTTCCAGCGCATAGGTGACCCGCTGCTCGACCTCCAGCGGCGAGGCACCCGGTACCTCGGCGTTGATCTGCACCTGGACGTTGGTGATGTCCGGTACCGCATCGATGGGCAGGTGTCGATAGCTGTAGATCCCCAGTGCAGCGATGCCGAGCGTGGCAAGCAGCACCAGCCAGCGCTGCTCGATGGCGAAGCGAAGAATACGTTCGAACATGATGCGCCCTTAGTGGGAGTGCTCGGCCGAGCCCTTGCCCAGTTCCGACTTGAGAATGAAGCTGCCGCGGTCGGCCACTACCTGGCCGGCGCTCAAGCCCTGACGAATCTCTGTGCGCTCACCGTCCCGGACCCCGGTGACCACGGGTGTCGCCTGAAAGCCGTCTGCCGTCCGGACGAACACCACGGTGCGATCCTCCACGACATGCACGGCGCCATTGGGCACGCCAAGTACCTTGGCCTGTCGCTCGTCATCGAGCCGCACCGTAACGAACAGACCCGGGCGCCAGGCGCCCGCCGGATTGGCTAGGGTGACGCGCGCGGTCGCCGCCCGGGTCTGTTCGCCCAGCAGATTGCCAACATGCGCCACGGTGCCCTCGGTGCGGCTATCCAGCTCACCCGCGAGTACCTCCACCTTTCGGCCAACGGTGACTCGATCGAGGTCACGCGCAGGAACGGCGAACGTGGCCCAGACGCGGGACAGGTCGGTGAGCGTGAAGAGGTTGCTGGCTTCGTCCACCCGCTCACCCAGGACCAGGTGCTTCTCCACCACCACGCCGTCGAAGGGCGCGCGCAGCTGGTAGCGACTGCCGCCCTGAGCGGAGGCTGCTCCACCCAAGGCCTGTGCTTTTTGACGGGCGTTGCGTACAGCAATCTCGGCTTCCTGCAGTGTCTGCCGCGCCTGCAGTAGATCCTGCTCGGCGCTGATCCGCTCCTGCCAGAGGTTCTGCTCGCGGGCATACAGGGTGCGCGCCAGTTGCAGCCGCTGCTGCGCGGTCGCCAGCTCGCTGCGCACCTCGGAAAGCTGCTCGCTGGCAATGACTGCTAGCACCTGTCCCTTGCGCACCCGGTCTCCAAGATTCGCCTTCACCTCCTCGACGACGCCGGGCGTACGGGACACCACGTGAGCGGTACGATCTTCATCGAAGCGAATCTCGCCCGGAAGACTCAAAGAGGCGCCAACGCTCACCGGCGTGACCACCTGGGTTTCGATGCCGGCTGCTCGAATCTGCTCTGCGCTCAGCTCGACTTCGCCTTCGGCATGCGTCTCTTCGCCGTCGCCATGGGCGCCCTCGTTCGCGTCATGGCCGTCTTTGCCTTCGTCCAGATCAGGGCGAGGCTGGGTCGCCTCAGCCTTGGCATCTGCCGATTTCGTTAGGGGGGCAGCGGGTTCGGGGTGGTCGTGACCGGTACCCGCCTGAATGGTACTGAATGGCAGCCCACCGCCAATTACTGCAATCAGCAGCGGCCGCAGCAGTCTCGGCCTGAATGAAGTCATGGTCATGCAAGAACTCCGCACCCGGTCTGATCCCGGGATCTGTAGCGTCATGGGGAAGTGAAGAGCGGGCCATGGAGGCGTTCGAGGCGAGCCCAGGCGGCGATCTGCGCCCGCTGGGCGAGCAGGTACTGCCCCCGCGCCGCAATGAGGACGCGCTGGGCTTCGAGCACATCCAGCTGGGCAAAACGACCCAGCGAGAAGCCGCGCGTGAGGTCATCGACCGTGCGCTGGCCCGCTGGCAGAACGCGGTTGCGCAGGTCGTCGACGTCAGCCGATGCGCTACGCCAGTCGCGCAGTGCCTGAAGGGTTTCGGCCTGAACCTGCAGCTCGGTCGCTCGCTGGAGATCGCGGGCCTGATCGGCACGACTGGAGGCCGCGAGCAGGTTGCCCTGGTTGCGATCGAACAGCGGCAGCGGAAGCGAGAAGCCCACCAGATTGACCCGCTCCCCCTCAAGCTCGTCGTACTGACTGCCAAGGCTCACCCGCACGTCCGGATAGCGCTGGCTGCGCTGCAGATCGACGTCGGCATCCCCGGCGGCGACCTGCCGCCGGGCCTTGAGCATCGCCGGCGTCTGGCGGATGGCCTGCAGCAGCCGGGCTTCGCCGGGAGGTGCGGGCAGACGATCCAGGTCACCGACCGGCTCACCGAGCT
>NZ_JAQYZY010000046.1:0-4982 GCF_028640825.1 Pseudomonas sp. LA5 | reverse complement strand
GCCATACCGGCATCTCGCGCATGGGATCGGTCCGCTTACGAAGTGCGCTATACCTACCCGCCGTCGTGGCGCTGACCTACAACCCGGCTATCAAGGCGCAAGCCGAGCGTCTGAAAACCAGGGGGAAGAAAGGTAAACAAACCGTCTGCGCCGCCATGCGCAAGCTGCTGACCATCGCCTATGGCGTGCTCAAATCAGGCAAGCCTTTCGACCCTGCTTTAGCGATTGCACACTGAGGGGCGAAGACGGTATCTACGCTTGGTCCGAACGCCCCCTCTCCCTCCGGGAGAGGGTTGGGGTGAGGGGACCGCCAACCCGTAGGTTGGGCTGAGACGGCCCTATCGTCGAAGCTCAACAGGCCCGGGTAGCATTGGGCTTCGCTGCGCTCAGCCCAACCTACAAGAGCCCATCATGACGCCCCCTCTCCCTCGGGGAGAGGGCCGGGGTGAGGGTCGCCCTACTCATGAAACTCCGCCACCGTCTCGCGACGGCCATAGAGGAAGGCGTCCGCCACATGGCGCAGCGGGGCCACGTCCACATCGGAGCGGTTCTGGGCGACCAGCTCGGCGAAGCGGGCATAGAGGCCGGCGTACTCCCGGTCCGGGCCCTGGTGGCTCAGTTGCCCGTCCAGGTACAGCTCGCTGCCGCCCTTGCTCAGGGTCAGGCGACCCGCATCGGTGTCGACATGGATGTCCCAGGTCTGGGGCCCGGTCTGCAGGAAGTCGAAGTCGGCGGCGATGGGCACGCCGGCGCTGTCGACGAAGGCCAGTTGCGCGGCCACCGGGGTCTGGCAGTTGCCGGGCACCTGCAGCGTCGCCTCCTTGAGAAAGAACGGCCGTGGCAGGATGGCGGTGACGATGGACAGGGCATTGATGCCCGGATCGAAGACGCCCATGCCGCCCGGCTCCCAGATCCAGGCCTGACCCGGATGCCAGACGCGCACGTCTTCCTTCCACTCGATCCGCACCGCCTGGATGCGCTTGCCTTCCAGCCATTCGCGGGCTGGCTGGACGCCCTGGGCATGGCGGGAATGCCAGGTGGCGAACAGCGACAGACCCGCCGCCTCGGCCTGGCGGGTCAGGGCTTCCACTTCACTCAGGGTCGCCCCCGGCGGTTTTTCCAGCATCACGTGCTTGCCCGCCGCCAGGGCCTCGCGGGCCTGTTCGTAACGCACCGCCGCTGGCGCGCAGAGCGACACGGCGTCGATCGCCGGGCCGTCTTCGAGCAGGGCGCTCAGGCTGGGATAGTGGGCGACGCCGTCGAGCTGGGCGTTGCGGCTGGCCACGGCGACCAGCTCGTAGTCGGAATTGGCGGCGAGCGCCGGCAGGTGCTGGTCACGGGCGATCTTGCCCAAACCGACGATGGCTATTCTTATCATGATCGTCCTCGGTAGACGGTAGGAGTCCGCCGCCTAGGATCGGGCAATCATCACACCAAAGCAACAGCTTCGCGGTCGGTCTGCAGGCTCTCGCGCAACTCCAGCCAGCTGCGCAGATTGGCCCCCTCACGGCCCTTGCGCCACATCAGCCAGGTGGTGGCCTGGGCGAAGCGCGCCTGGATCGGATGACGCTGCACCCGCTCGCGGCCGGGCAGGCTGTCGAGCATGGATTCCGGCATCAGCGCCACCCCGCCGGTGATCACGCAGGCCAGCATGCTGTGGTAGGACTCGATCTCCATCACCGGTCCGCTAGGCACCCCCGCCGCGGCGTACCAGGTGTCCAGGTAGCGTCGATAGGAGCAGCCGGCGCGAAAGCCGAACACCGGGCGTCCCGCCACGTCGGCAGGTGAACGCACCGGACCGAGTTCCAGCCCGGTGATCAGCACCAGCCGCTCCTCGAACCAGGGCTGGCCTTCCAGCGCCGCGTCGGGCGCCGGGCCGTCCACCAGGGCGGCGTCCAGGCGACCGGCTAGCAAGCCTTCCACCAGTTCGCCGCTGGGGCCACTGTGCACCTGCAGATTCACCTTGGGATAGCGCTGGTGATAGCGCGCCAGCAGCCCTGGCAGATGGATGGCCGCGGTGCTGAACATGGACCCCAGGACGAAGGTACCGGCCGGCTCGCCGCCCTGCACCGCGCTGCGCGCCTCGTCGGCCAGGGCGAACAGGCGATGGGCGTAGTCCAGCATTCGGTGGCCGGCGGCGGTCAGGTGCAGCCGCTGGCGTTCGCGCAGGAACAGCTCCACCCCCAGCTTGTCTTCCAGCTGGCGTAGGCGCGTGGAGAGATTGGACGGCACCCGGTTGAGTCGCTCGGCGGCCTTCACCAGGGAACCTTCCTCGGCCACCGCCTGGAAGATGCGTAGCTCTGCGAACTCCATGGATCACCACCTTTCTCTTTAGCTGAACATCTATTTCTCTATTATTCGTTTTTATTGATCAACTTCAAGTCCTAGGCTGTACTCATCCGCTCGCTACTGGAGTTCCGCGATGACCGCCACTACCCGCCTGCTGGCCTGCCTGCTGGCCCTGGCCACCGCCATGGGCATCGGCCGCTTCGCCCTTACCCCCGCCCTGCCCCACCTGATCGCCGAGGGTCAGATCGACCTCACCGGCGCCAGTCTGCTGGCCGCGGCCAACTACCTGGGCTATCTGCTCGGCGCCCTGGACGCGCTCTTCGCCCGTCGGACCCATGCGCGCCTGGTCGGAGGACTCTGGCTCTGCGCCGGCCTGACCCTGGCTTCCCTGCTGGCCGATGGCCTGGCCGCCCAGGCGCTACTGCGCTTCGGCACCGGCCTGGCCAGCGCCTGGGTACTGGTGATGGTGACCGGTCTGAGCCAGCCCCTGGCCGCCGAAGCCGGCCGGCCACGCCTGGGCGCCCTGGTCTTTACCGGGCCCGGAGTAGGCATTCTCATCAGCGGGCTAATGGCCCTGGTCAGCAATCGCCTGGGTGGCGATTCCAACCAGCTGTGGCTGAGCTACGGCCTGCTTGCCAGCGTGGCCACCCTGGCCCTGCTGCCCCTGCTGCCGCGGCGCGGTCCGGCCACCCCGCTACCCAACACCGCCGCGGCGCCGGCCAAGCGCTCGCCCGCCTTCAATCGTTTGATCCTGGCCTATGGCCTGGTGGGCGTCGGCTACATCCTGCCGGCGACCTTCCTCTCGCAGATGGCCGCCAGCCGCTTCCACGGCCAGTGGCAGGCCGACCTCTTCTGGCCCGGCTATGGCCTGGCGGCGGCGCTGGGTGTGGTGCTGGTCAGCCTGAGACGCCCGGGCACCGATACCCGCCGCTGGCTGATCGCCACCCTCTGGCTGCAGGCCGCGGGTGTGCTGCTCTGCCTCCTGCCGGGCAGCCTGGCGCTGCTCCTCGGTGTGCTGCTCTGCGGTGGCCCTTTCCTCGCCTGCATGCAGTTGGTGATGCAGTACGGCCGCGAGTTGGCACCGGCCACGCCGCAGCGCAATGCCGGGGTGCTGACCGCCAGCTTCGCCAGCGGCCAACTCATCGGTCCGCTGCTCGGCGCAGCCAGCAGTCATTTTGCCGGCAACCTGCAACCGGCCCTGGTGATCGCCGCGCTGGGCCTGCTGTTCGCCGGTCTGCACCTGCGCCACGCCCGGGCCTCGCTGCAGCGCTGCGTCGCCTGAATCGTTTCCGCTGCGGCCTTTCGTCACAGAAGTAAAACTGGGTGGTTCCTTGTTTTGAAATGTTTCGCCGTTCCTGAGTACAGTGACCGCCGCGCCTCATAGAGGAGGCGCTTCAGGCGCTCGCCACTCACCCTACAAGGAACACGACACTCATGATGAAGGCCTCCGATCTGGTCGTTCGCTGCCTGGAAAACGAGGGTGTGGAATACATCTTCGGCATTCCCGGCGAAGAGAACCTGGACCTGCTGGAATCCCTGCGGCGCTCCTCGCAGATCAAGCTGATCCTGACTCGCCACGAGCAGTCCGCCGGCTTCATGGCCGCCACCTACGGCCGCTTCACCGGCAAGACCGGTGTCTGCCTTTCCACCCTCGGCCCAGGCGCCACCAACCTGGTCACCGCCGGCGCCTACGCCTACCTGGGCGGCATGCCGATGCTGATGCTGACCGGCCAGAAGCCGATCAAGAAATCCAAGCAGGGGCGTTTCCAGATTCTCGACGTGTGCCGCATGATGGCGCCGCTCACCAAGTACACCCACCAGTTCGCCTCCGCCGACAACATCCCGTCGCGCATCCGCGAGGCCTTCCGCCTCGCCGAGGAAGAAAAGCCCGGCTCCGTGCACCTGGAGCTGCCGGAAGACATCGCCGACGAGCACACCGAGAGCCTGCCGGTGCCGCCGAGCCTGAGCCGCCGTCCGGTCGCCGAGGCCAAGGCCATCGCCGCCGCCGTCTCCAAGCTGGAAAACGCCCGCAGCCCGGTGCTGGTGCTGGGCGCCGGCACCAACCGCAAGATGACCGCGCGGGTGCTCCGGCAGCTGATCGAGAAGACCGGCATCCCCTTCGTCACCACCCAGCTCGGCAAGGGCGTGGTCGACGAGCGCCATCCGCGCTTCCTGGGCAACGCCGCCCTCTCCGCCGGTGACTTCGTGCACCGCGCCCTGGAGTCCGCCGACCTCATCGTCAACATCGGCCACGATGTGATCGAGAAGCCGCCGTTCTTCATGACCCGTGGCGGCACGGAGGTCATCCACATCAACTTCCGCTCCGCCGAAGTCGATCCGGTGTACTTCCCCCAGGTCGAGGTGGTCGGCGACATCGCCAACGCCATCTGGGAGATCAAGGAGCGCATCGAGGTCCAGCCCACCTGGGACTTCGACCGCCTGTTGCACATCCGCGAAGCCAACGAGGCCCATGTCGCCGAAGGCGCCACCGATGACCGCTTCCCGGTCTATCCGCAGCGCCTGGTGGCCGATCTGCGTAACGTGCTGCCGTCCGACGGCATCGTCGCCCTGGACAACGGCATCTACAAGATCTGGTTCGCCCGCAACTACAAGGCCTACATGCCCAACACGGTGCTGCTGGACAACGCCCTGGCCACCATGGGCGCCGGCCTGCCGTCGGCCATGGCCGCGCG
>NZ_JAQYZY010000045.1:0-5120 GCF_028640825.1 Pseudomonas sp. LA5 | reverse complement strand
AGCTCGGTGAGCCGGTCGGTGACCTGGATCGTCTGCCCGCACCTCCCGGCGAAGCCCGGCTGCTGCAGGCCATCCGCCAGACGCCGGCGATGCTCAAGGCCCGGCGGCAGGTCGCCGCCGGGGATGCCGACGTCGATCTGCAGCGCAGCCAGCGCTATCCGGACGTGCGGGTGAGCCTTGGCAGTCAGTACGACGAGCTTGAGGGGGAGCGGGTCAATCTGGTGGGCTTCTCGCTTCCGCTGCCGCTGTTCGATCGCAACCAGGGCAACCTGCTCGCGGCCTCCAGTCGTGCCGATCAGGCCCGCGATCTCCAGCGAGCGACCGAGCTGCAGGTTCAGGCCGAAACCCTTCAGGCACTGCGCGACTGGCGTAGCGCATCGGCTGACGTCGACGACCTGCGCAACCGCGTTCTGCCAGCGGGCCAGCGCACGGTCGATGACCTCACGCGCGGCTTCTCGCTGGGTCGTTTTGCCCAGCTGGATGTGCTCGAAGCCCAGCGCGTCCTCATTGCGGCGCGGGGGCAGTACCTGCTCGCCCAGCGGGCGCAGATCGCCGCCTGGGCTCGCCTCGAACGCCTCCATGGCCCGCTCTTCACTTCCCCATGACGCTACAGATCCCGGGATCAGACCGGGTGCGGAGTTCTTGCATGACCATGACTTCATTCAGGCCGAGACTGCTGCGGCCGCTGCTGATCGCGGTAATTGGCAGTGGGCTGCCATTCAGTACGGTGCAGGCGGGTGCCGGTCACGACCATCCCGACTCCGCGGCACCTCCCGCGAAGGTGGCAGCTGCCAAGGCGGGAGCGGCCCCGCGCCGGCCGGATCTGGCTGCAGAGAAAGACGGCCATGCAGCAGACGAGGGCGCCCAGGGCGAGGGCGAAGAGAGGCACGCCGAAGGCGAGATCAAGTTGAGCGCGGAGCAGATTCGCGCGGCCGGCATCGAGACCCAGGTGGTTGTGCCGGTGAGCGTTGGCGCCTCCTTGAGTCTGCCAGGAGAGATTCGCTTCGATGAAGATCGCACCGCTCACGTGGTGTCTCGCACGCCCGGCATCGTCGAGCAGGTGAAGGGCAATCTCGGGGACCAGGTGCGCAAGGGGCAGGTGCTGGCAGTCATTGCCAGCGAGCAGCTTTCCGAGGTGCGTAGCGAGTTGGCGACCGCGCAGCAGCGGTTGCAGCTGGCGCGAACCCTCTATGCCCGCGAGCAGAACCTCTGGCAGGAGCGGATCAGTGCCGAGCAGGATCTGCTGCAGGCGCGGCAGACCCTGCAGGAAGCCGAGATCGCCGTCCGCAATGCCCGCCAGAAAGCCCAGGCGTTGGGTGGCGCGGCCTCCGCTCAGGGCGGTAGTCGCTATGAACTGCGCGCACCCTTCGACGGCGTGGTGGTGGAGAAGCACCTGGTCCTGGGCGAGCGGGTGGACGAAACCAGCAACCTGTTCACGCTCACCGACCTGTCCCGCGTCTGGGCCACATTCGCCGTCCCCGCACGCGACCTCGATCGAGTGACCATCGGCCGACAGGTGGAGATCGTCGCAGGAGAGCTGGACAGTCGCACCGAGGGCACCGTGGCGCACGTCGGCAATCTGTTGGGCGAACAGACCCGGGCGGCGACCGCGCGCGTCACCCTGGCCAATCCGGCCGGCGCCTGGCGCCCCGGTCTATTCGTCACGGTGCGGCTCGATGACGAGCGACGGGCCGAGGTGCTTGGCGTGCCCAGTGGCGCCGTGCATGTCGTGGAGGATCGCTCCGTGGTGTTCGTTCGGACGGCAGACGGATTCCAGGCGACCCCCGTGGTCACCGGGGCGCGGGACGGTGAGCGCATCGAGATTCGTCAGGGTCTGAGCGCTGGCCAGGTGGTGGCCGATCGCGGCAGCTTCATTCTCAAGTCGGAGCTGGGCAAGGGCTCGGCCGAGCACTCCCACTAAGGGCGCATCATGTTCGAACGTATTCTTCGCTTCGCCATCGAGCAGCGCTGGCTGGTGCTGCTTGCCACGCTCGGCATCGCTGCACTGGGGATCTACAGCTATCGACACCTGCCCATCGATGCGGTACCGGACATCACCAACGTCCAGGTGCAGATCAACGCCGAGGTACCGGGTGCCTCGCCGCTGGAGGTCGAGCAGCGGGTCACCTATGCGCTGGAAACGGCCATGGCCGGCCTGCCAGGGCTGGAGCGGACCCGTTCCTTGTCGCGTTCGGGCTTTGCCCAGATCAGCGTCATTTTCGCCGACGGGACGGATCTGTTCTTCGCCCGCCAGCAGGTGAGCGAGCGCCTGCAGGGCGCGCGCGAGGCCCTGCCGGAGGGCGTGGAAGTCAATCTGGGGCCGCTGTCCACAGGGCTTGGGGAAATCTTCCTTTGGACGGTGAAGGCCGCGCCCCAGGCGCGCCGGGCTGATGGCGAAGCCTATACGCTCACCGATCTGCGCGAGATCCAGGACTGGATCGTCAAACCCCAGTTGCGCACCGTACCCGGGGTGGCGGAAGTCAACACCATTGGCGGTTATGCCAAGGAGTATCAGATCGCGCCCGATCCCAAGCGGCTGGCCGGCTACCGCATCACCCTGGAGCAAGTGGCGGTGGCGCTCGAGCGAAACAACGCCAACGTCGGCGCCGGTTTCATCGAGCGCGCCGGGGAGCAGCTGGTGATCCGGGTACCGGGGCAGCTCGCCTCTGTCGAGGACATCGCCACCATCGTGCTCGCAACCGTGGACGGCATCCCGGTGCGGATCCGGGATGTCGCGAGCGTAGGGGTAGGGCAGGAGTCACGCGCTGGGGCGGCTACCGAAAATGGCGAGGAGGCGGTGCTTGGCACCGTCTTCATGCGGGTGGGCGAGAACAGCCGCGAGGTGGCGCTGGCAGTGGCCAAGCGCCTGGCGCAGATCAATCGCAACCTGCCGGAAGGGGTGCAGGCGATCGCCGTGTACGACCGCACCACGCTGGTGGACAAGGCGATCGCCACGGTACGCAAGAATCTCGTGGAAGGTGCGCTGCTGGTCATCGCCGTGCTCTTCGTCTTCCTCGGCAATCTGCGCGCAGCGCTGATTACCGGGCTGGTGATTCCGCTCTCGATGCTCTTCACCTTCAGCGGCATGGCGGCGAATCGGGTCAGCGCCAACCTGATGAGTCTGGGCGCGCTCGACTTCGGCATCATCGTCGATGGCGCCGTGGTGATCGTGGAGAATGCCATCCGCCGGCTGGCGCATGCCCAGGAGCGGCACGGTCGGGTGCTCGACCGCAGGGAGCGCTTTCAGGAGGTGTTCGCCGCCGCGCGCGAGGCGCGGAGGCCGCTCATTTTCGGGCAGCTGATCATCATGGTGGTCTATCTGCCGGTGTTCGCCCTGACGGGTGTGGAAGGCAAGATGTTCCATCCCATGGCCTTTACCGTGGTGATCGCCTTGGTGGGCGCCATGCTGCTGTCCATCACCTTCGTCCCTGCGGCCGTGGCGCTGTTCGTCACGGGTCGCGTGCAGGAAAAGGACAATCGACTGATGAGCGCGGCGCGGCGCGGCTATGCCGTCGCGCTGGATGCAGCCATGCGTCGGCGGCCACTGATTTTCGCCGGCGCTGGCCTGAGCGTGGTGCTGACGGTGCTATTGGCCCTGCGCCTGGGCAGTGAGTTCGTACCCAGCTTGAGCGAGGGTGATTTCGCGCTGCAGGCGCTCAGAGTGCCCGGTACCGGCCTGGGGCAATCGGTGGACATGCAGCAACGCCTGGAGCGTTCCATCCTGGATCAGGTACCCGAGGTGGAGCGGGTTTTCGCGCGTACCGGCACCGCCGAGATCGCCGCGGATCCGATGCCGCCGAACATCTCCGACAGCTATGTGATGCTCAAGCCGCAGGCGCAGTGGCCCGATCCAGGCAAGTCCCGCGAGCAGCTGATGGCCGAACTGGAGGCGGCAGCTGCGCGTGTGCCCGGTAGCAACTATGAGCTGTCGCAACCGATCCAGCTGAGGTTCAACGAGCTGATTTCCGGGGTGCGCAGCGATGTGGCGGTCAAGGTCTTCGGCGACGACATGGCGGTGCTGAACAAGACCGCTGCGGACATTGCCAGGGTGCTGCAGAAGGTCCAAGGCGCCGCCGAGGTGAAGGTGGAGCAGACCGGTGGGCTACCGCTGCTGAGTGTGCAGATCGATCGTGAGCGAGCCGCGCGCTACGGCCTCAATGTCGGTGATATCCAGGATGTGGTCGCAACGGCGCTCGGTGGACGCAAGGCTGGCACGCTCTTCGAGGGCGACCGCCGCTTCGATCTGATGATCCGCCTACCGGAGGCCCTGCGCAGCGACCCGGCGGTGCTGGCGCGCTTGCCCATTCCATTGCCTGCGGTGGAAGGCCGTGTCGAGTTCATCCCGCTGGCCGATGTGGCGCGCCTGGAAACGGTGCTTGGGCCGAATCAGGTCAGCCGTGAAGACGGCAAGCGCCTGGTGATCGTCAGTGCCAATGTGCGGGATCGGGACCTGGGTAGCTTCGTGGCGGATGCCACCGCCGCCATCACGGACCAGGTGCGGATTCCAGCAGGCTACTGGACCAGCTGGGGCGGTCAATTCGAGCAGCTGCAAGCTGCCGCCGCCCGACTGCAACTCGTGGTTCCGGTAGCGCTGCTGCTGGTGTTCGTGCTGCTGTTCATGATGTTCGGCAATCTGCGCGACGGCCTCGTGGTCTTTACCGGCATTCCCTTCGCCTTGACGGGCGGGGTATTGGCGTTGTGGTTGCGGGACATTCCCTTGTCGATCTCGGCCGGTGTGGGCTTCATCGCACTGTCGGGCGTCGCAGTGCTCAATGGCTTGGTGATGGTCTCCTTCATCCGTGGCCTGCTGGAGGAGGGCAAGCCGCTGGATATCGCCGTGCGCGAGGGCGCGCTGGTCCGCCTGCGGCCGGTGCTGATGACTGCGCTGGTGGCCTCGTTGGGCTTCATTCCCATGGCCTTGGCCACCGGCACCGGGGCGGAGGTACAACGCCCGCTAGCGACCGTGGTGATCGGCGGCATCCTGTCCTCCACTGCCCTGACACTGCTGGTCTTGCCTGCGCTCTACCACAGCGTCCTGCGCCGTCGCGAACAGCCCCCGGCAGGATGACAGGATTGTAATGCGCGGCTCATCCTGGCGTTAGCCGCGCCCCTCTAGAGTG
>NZ_JAQYZY010000044.1:0-6284 GCF_028640825.1 Pseudomonas sp. LA5 | reverse complement strand
ACCCCTGGCGTCCACGTCATCGACTGCCCGGTGGACTACTCCGAGAACGATCGCATCCTGCACCAGGAAATCCAGCAGCGCAGCGCGGCGGTTTGAGCGTGACTAGCTGACTGGATTGCCACCCGGTGCCGCTACCTGCATCCCGCTCACCAACCACCAACCGGACCTAAGACATGACATTACGCTCTTTCGGAATCGCCAGCCGCAGCTTGCTGTGCTTTGGATTTCTAGCCGCCTTGGTCGCTGGAGTGGGCATTTTCGGTATCACGCAGATGTCGCAAATGAGGGATCAAAGCCTGGAGATCGAAACGGACAGCGTCCCGAGTGTGATCGAGGCTGACAACCTGGCCCTGCTGTTGGCTTTTACCCGAGCAGAAGTGTTGCGCCTGATAGCCTTCCCGGACGCGTCCACTGTCGTCGATGCGCGCAAGCAGCTCGAATCCCATCACAACGCCATACTGGCGGCATTCAACCGCTATGAAGCCTCGATTGGCTCCGATCCGGAGCGTCAGGCCTTCGAAAGTCTGCGCCAGGCCTATCGGGGCTATCTCGATAGTGTCAACCAGCTGGCCGAGTTGGTGGGCACCGGCAGAATGGACGAAGCCCGCACTATGGTGCAGACAGTCCTGGCCCAGCTAGGAGCCAAGATGAACGCAAGCACCGAGGCCCTGCGCAAGTTCAATCAGGATGACATCAACGCAGCCTCCGAACACGCCAGTGCTACCTATGGCCAGTCGAAAGCAGTGACCTGGTTGGCGATCGGCCTCGCGCTGGGCCTTACCCTGTTGCTGGCCTGGCGCCTGACCGTGAGCATTACTCGGCCAATCGATACCGCCGTGAGCGCTGCCAGGGCTATCGCCAGCGGCGATCTGACCCAGACCCTGGACACCCATGGCCAGGATGAGGCCGCCCAACTGCTGCGCGCCATGCAGCAGATGCAGACCAATCTTCGCGACACCCTGAGCCACCTGGGGCACTCGGCCAATCAGCTCGCCTCGGCCGCCGAGGAAATGACCGCGGTCATGCAGGAAAGCGCCACTGGCCTGCAGCAGCAGAATGGCGAAATCGAGATGGCCGCCACCGCGGTGACCGAGATGAGCCAGGCTGTCGAGCAAGTTGCCGGCAACGCCACTTCAACCTCGACCGAATCACGCAAAGCCGCTGATACAGCCCGCCATGGTCAGCAACAGCTGGGCAAAACGCTGATTGCCATCGGGACGTTGACCGAGAACGTCATGGGCGCCGGCGATCGTGCCAAGGCACTGGCCGAACAGACCCGCGACATCAGCCAGGTCCTCGACGTCATCCGTTCGGTAGCCGAGCAGACCAATCTGCTGGCACTCAATGCCGCAATCGAGGCGCCCGAGCAGGCGATGCCGGGCGTGGCTTTGCAGTTGTGGCGGATGAGGTAAGGGGCCTGGCCCAACGCACGGGTGACAGCACGCGCGAGATCGAAAAGATGATTGGCAGCATCCAACAGGGCACCGGCCAGACGGTAGATGCTCTGCTGACCAGCGCCGACCAGGCACGACAGACGCGGGAACAGGCGCAGGCGGCGAACTCGGCCTTGGAGACCATCGCGCAATCGGTGTCGGGCATTGATGAGCGGAACCTGATGATTGCCAGCGGCGCAGAGGAACAGGCTCAGGTGGCCCGCGAAGTGGACCTTAACCTGGCGCGTATTCGTGATCTGTCGGTGCAGACTGCCGCGGGAGCTGAGCAGACTCGCGCGGCGAGTCTGCAGCTCTCTCAGTTGGCGGTAGAACTCAACGGACAGATTCGACGATTCCGCGTGTGAGGAGCTGATCAATAAACTCAGCGCCGGGCTTTGATACTCCCGGCAATGCTCCTGCGGGGTGGCACTCGACATGCTGCTGGCCGGGCCGGATTGCGGCTGGCGTCGGCGAAACATCCCGCACTCGAGACACGCTGACCAGAACCGCTACCCTCCTCCCTGGATCAGACGAACCCCAGGGAGTGCGGGAATTACCGAGGGCATGTGGGATTTGGACATCGGCTGTGGCTCTGGCGATGTCACGTTCCTGCTGGGCGAGCCGGTCGGTGAACCGGGCGAAGTTGTCGGCAGGGATCACGACGACGATGCGCTCGCCACCGCACGGGCCGTGCGGCCGAATTGGCACTGCCTAGACCGCCATGCTTCTATCGGAGCAGCATCGCGGACATGCCTGAATCCTTGGGTACCTTCGACGCCACCGTGGACGTCGAGTACTGAGGTATAAGCCCCAATAACACTGCTGCGGCAACCGCCTTGGCAGAGCGACTCCAATCCGACAGGTTGATGATCTTTCAGGAGCAGGACAGTACGCTGACGCCTGCCAGCCTGGAAGGTTTCGAACTGCATCGGAAAGTTCAAGGCTGGATCCAGCAGAGGATCACTCGTGAGGGCGTGGCTCTGCAGCTAGGCGTCAATCTCCACGGCAGTCCCACCAACGCGGGTCTGAACGTGGAAGCGGTTCGCGCCGCCTGGGGTGCAGCCCCCTGATGAGGCCGATGCCCTTGGAAGCATCTTCAAGGCCTGTCTTCCAGGCATTGTGGCGCTCGGCGTAGCGGCGCCCGAGGAGATCGGTATAGACACCCTGCAACGGCGCCTCGATGACGAACGTCGGAAGTCCAGGGGCATTCACCTCGGCGCCGCGATGTTCGGCGCCTGGGCGCATGTCCGTCGCCTGATACGGTCAGCGGATACCGGGCGCCTCGACGTGAGCTGGCGAGTTACGTCCATCTTTGCCGATTCGTGCCATCCGTGGCGACGAGCGACCTTGCGGCCGCTCCTGACCTAGCGGCCCTAGTTAGTGGCCTCGACGGCTCCTTGCCGAGACTGACGCTCCTCTTTCGCCAGCGTTTCGTGCATCTCCCGGTGCTGCTGGAGCGCCGCCTGACTATCGCGAAAGTCTTCGTTGTGCGAGATCGAACGCTCGCTGCCGTCTGCGGCATAGCTGACGTGGGCCACAGCGAGGGCAGCGGCAAACAGGGCAGTTTTAAGGAACGGCATGGTGTTTCTCCTTCTAGAGTGCAGCGTGGGTATGGGGGTCACTCTAGAGGGGCGCGGCTAACGCCAGGATGAGCCGCGCATTACAATCCTGTCATCCTGCCGGGGGCTGTTCGCGACGGCGCAGGACGCTGTGGTAGAGCGCAGGCAAGACCAGCAGTGTCAGGGCAGTGGAGGACAGGATGCCGCCGATCACCACGGTCGCTAGCGGGCGTTGTACCTCCGCCCCGGTGCCGGTGGCCAAGGCCATGGGAATGAAGCCCAACGAGGCCACCAGCGCAGTCATCAGCACCGGCCGCAGGCGGACCAGCGCGCCCTCGCGCACGGCGATATCCAGCGGCTTGCCCTCCTCCAGCAGGCCACGGATGAAGGAGACCATCACCAAGCCATTGAGCACTGCGACGCCCGACAGTGCGATGAAGCCCACACCGGCCGAGATCGACAAGGGAATGTCCCGCAACCACAACGCCAATACCCCGCCCGTCAAGGCGAAGGGAATGCCGGTAAAGACCACGAGGCCGTCGCGCAGATTGCCGAACATCATGAACAGCAGCACGAACACCAGCAGCAGCGCTACCGGAACCACGAGTTGCAGTCGGGCGGCGGCAGCTTGCAGCTGCTCGAATTGACCGCCCCAGCTGGTCCAGTAGCCTGCTGGAATCCGCACCTGGTCCGTGATGGCGGCGGTGGCATCCGCCACGAAGCTACCCAGGTCCCGATCCCGCACATTGGCACTGACGATCACCAGGCGCTTGCCGTCTTCACGGCTGACCTGATTCGGCCCAAGCACCGTTTCCAGGCGCGCCACATCGGCCAGCGGGATGAACTCGACACGGCCTTCCACCGCAGGCAATGGAATGGGCAAGCGCGCCAGCACCGCCGGGTCGCTGCGCAGGGCCTCCGGTAGGCGGATCATCAGATCGAAGCGGCGGTCGCCCTCGAAGAGCGTGCCAGCCTTGCGTCCACCGAGCGCCGTTGCGACCACATCCTGGATATCACCGACATTGAGGCCGTAGCGCGCGGCTCGCTCACGATCGATCTGCACACTCAGCAGCGGTAGCCCACCGGTCTGCTCCACCTTCACCTCGGCGGCGCCTTGGACCTTCTGCAGCACCCTGGCAATGTCCGCAGCGGTCTTGTTCAGCACCGCCATGTCGTCGCCGAAGACCTTGACCGCCACATCGCTGCGCACCCCGGAAATCAGCTCGTTGAACCTCAGCTGGATCGGTTGCGACAGCTCATAGTTGCTACCGGGCACACGCGCAGCTGCCGCCTCCAGTTCGGCCATCAGCTGCTCGCGGGACTTGCCTGGATCGGGCCACTGCGCCTGCGGCTTGAGCATCACATAGCTGTCGGAGATGTTCGGCGGCATCGGATCCGCGGCGATCTCGGCGGTGCCGGTACGCGCGAAAACCCGCTCCACCTCGGGTACCTGATCCAGGATGGAACGCTCCAGGCGTTGCTGCATGTCCACCGATTGCCCCAGGCCGGTACCGGGCACTCTGAGCGCCTGCAGCGCGAAATCACCCTCGCTCAAGCTGGGTACGAACTCACTGCCCAGGCGCAGGGCCAATAGCACCGTCAGCACCACGCTCAGGCCAGCGCCGGCGAAAATCAGTGGCCGCCGACGCATGGCTGCATCCAGCGCGACGGCATAGCCGCGCCGCGCCGCGCTCATCAGTCGATTGTCCTTTTCCTGCACGCGACCCGTGACGAACAGCGCCACGGCCGCAGGGACGAAGGTGATGGACAGCAGCATGGCGCCCACCAAGGCGATCACCACGGTAAAGGCCATGGGATGGAACATCTTGCCTTCCACACCCGTCAGGGCGAACACCGGCAGATAGACCACCATGATGATCAGCTGCCCGAAAATGAGCGGCCTCCGCGCCTCGCGCGCGGCGGCGAACACCTCCTGAAAGCGCTCCCTGCGGTCGAGCACCCGACCGTGCCGCTCCTGGGCATGCGCCAGCCGGCGGATGGCATTCTCCACGATCACCACGGCGCCATCGACGATGATGCCGAAGTCGAGCGCGCCCAGACTCATCAGGTTGGCGCTGACCCGATTCGCCGCCATGCCGCTGAAGGTGAAGAGCATCGAGAGCGGAATCACCAGCCCGGTAATCAGCGCTGCGCGCAGATTGCCGAGGAAGACGAAGAGCACGGCGATGACCAGCAGCGCACCTTCCACGAGATTCTTGCGTACCGTGGCGATCGCCTTGTCCACCAGCGTGGTGCGGTCGTACACGGCGATCGCCTGCACCCCTTCCGGCAGGTTGCGATTGATCTGCGCCAGGCGCTTGGCCACTGCCAGCGCCACCTCGCGGCTGTTCTCGCCCACCCGCATGAAGACGGTGCCAAGCACCGCCTCCTCGCCATTTTCGGTAGCCGCCCCAGCGCGTGACTCCTGCCCTACCCCTACGCTCGCGACATCCCGGATCCGCACCGGGATGCCGTCCACGGTTGCGAGCACGATGGTGGCGATGTCCTCGACAGAGGCGAGCTGCCCCGGTACCCGGATCACCAGCTGCTCCCCGGCGCGCTCGATGAAACCGGCGCCGACGTTGGCGTTGTTTCGCTCGAGCGCCACCGCCACTTGCTCCAGGGTGATGCGGTAGCCGGCCAGCCGCTTGGGATCGGGCGCGATCTGATACTCCTTGGCATAACCGCCAATGGTGTTGACTTCCGCCACCCCGGGTACGGTGCGCAACTGGGGTTTGACGATCCAGTCCTGGATCTCGCGCAGATCGGTGAGCGTATAGGCTTCGCCATCAGCCCGGCGCGCCTGGGGCGCGGCCTTCACCGTCCAAAGGAAGATTTCCCCAAGCCCTGTGGACAGCGGCCCCAGATTGACTTCCACGCCCTCCGGCAGGGCCTCGCGCGCGCCCTGCAGGCGCTCGCTCACCTGCTGGCGGGCGAAGAACAGATCCGTCCCGTCGGCGAAAATGACGCTGATCTGGGCAAAGCCCGAACGCGACAAGGAACGGGTCCGCTCCAGCCCTGGCAGGCCGGCCATGGCCGTTTCCAGCGCATAGGTGACCCGCTGCTCGACCTCCAGCGGCGAGGCACCCGGTACCTCGGCGTTGATCTGCACCTGGACGTTGGTGATGTCCGGTACCGCATCGATGGGCAGGTGTCGATAGCTGTAGATCCCCAGTGCAGCGATGCCGAGCGTGGCAAGCAGCACCAGCCAGCGCTGCTCGATGGCGAAGCGAAGAATACGTTCGAACATGATGCGCCCTTAGTGGGAGTGCTCGGCCGAGCCCTTGCCCAG
>NZ_JAQYZY010000043.1:0-22458 GCF_028640825.1 Pseudomonas sp. LA5 | reverse complement strand
TCGGCAGCGGGAGGCGAATCCTACAGCATCCTGAGACGCTGTCAACCCCCTCCGCTTCATCCCGTCATCACCCGGAGGTGAAGACCAAACAGCGAAGAATCCGTGGACCCCTCGCCCGGCTCAGACCTAAGTGCTTGATTTTCAAGCCGCTTCAGCGTCTGCGCCGGAAGTGGGGCGCATTATAGGGGAGTTTCAGGACAGGTCAACAGGTTATTCCAAGAAACTTTCAGCAGAGACCAAAAAGGCCCACAGAAAGCGACCTGTCACCTGTGCGAGGTAAGATGCGGGCAGACGATGTTTCGAGGACTGCATGACTTCCATCCTGGCTCGCTACCGAAAACAGCTGAGGAATACGCTTGGCGATTGGTTTCCCCGGACCACGCTCTTCCTTAAAGGAGAGCCACCTATTAATGGAGACACCAAGCCAGGCAGCCGCAAGAAGGCAGAGCCGGCCCAAGCCCCCAAGCGCCAAGCCGAGCCGAAGGCCGCCAGCAAAGGTGCAAAAAGGGAGCAATCGACCGTCCAGCCCCCCACTACTACCCCCTCCCCCACCGCCCTCTATGGTCCCGTCTTCACTGTGAAGCGCGCTCAGGAGCAGCGGATGAAGATGCGTGTCGAGCAGGCCGTTACCCAGGGCATCATCCAGCCACCGTCGCCGGAACAATGGAAGATGATCCTGGCTCGCGCCCCGGCGACGCGGATCTTCGCGGGTGCCGGTTCGGGCAAGACCACGACACTGGTACTGCGGGTGGTGTTCATGCTGTGCCACCTCGAGATCCCGCGCGAGCAACTCACCGTCATCTCCTTTACCAAGGCTTCCTGCGAAGAGTTGCGCGCGCAGCTCAGGCGCGTCCTGGCCTTCTGGGAGGTTCCGCTGAATGAAGAGGCGGCACGCGAACTGGTGAGAACCTTTCACTCGGCCCTGGCACAACTGGCGCGCTCAGAGCTGAGGGCGACGCAGTGGTTCGAGCAGTTGTCCACCCAATCGAAAGGTGAGGATGAACCGGATAACGGCATGCTGGCTGGCGCCACGCTGAACGAAGGCCAACGCCAGCTCCTGATACAGGCCTACGAGAATTGCTACCGCGAGGACGCCGGTTTTCGTCGTCGGGTTCATCTGTTGCTGGAACTGGCGGCGCCCAATGAGGAAGAGCCACCTGGCGCCCCGCCCTTGCAGCCCTTCGTCCTCAATGGCGAACGCCAACCACAACCGCTGCCCGACCTCTTCTATGGCCAGGCTTCATTCGCCGAGACCCTGGGACTGCGGGTCGGCTCCATAAAGAGCAACCAACTGGAATGCTCGACGCGGGACCGGATCTTTCTGGAGGCCATGCAGCAGTTCTGGCGCCACTTTGGCAAGTTGCTGAAGGAACAACGGCTGATCACCTTCAATACCGCCTTTGCCGTACTGACGGATCGCCTGGACAAGAAACCCAGTCGCGCCCTGATTGCCCGCCTGCAGCCCTTCACCCATTTGCTGATCGACGAATTCCAGGACATCTCGCCGCAGATCGCCCTCTGGCTGCAGCAGGTACAGCGCAGGCTCGCCGAGGAAAAAGTTGCGCCCTCGCTGATGGCTATCGGTGACGACTGGCAATCCATCTATGGCTGGCGGGGCAGCTCGCCGGAGTTGTTCATCCACTTCGATCGCTGGTTTCCAGGCCAGACGCCCAGCCAGACGCTGATGCTGGGGACCAACTACCGTTCTTCACCGGACATCGTGGCTGACGGTAAACGCATCCTGACCCAGGTGCGCCACAAGCAACCCAAGAAAACTAAGGCCTTCCGCGTTGCGGATGCCCAGGGACACGGGGTCGAGGTCGTACCCCAATTCGATATCGCTCGTCAGTTGGCTTCGTTGTTGGGCGAGATCGAGGCGCAACGGACTTATGCCGCGGAACGAGAGCGGCCGGAGCGCTGTGCGGTCATGGTGATGAGTCGTCTGAACGCGCCCTTGAAAGCCATCAACGAGCAGCTGGGCCGTCAGCCCGGAGTGCGGACCTGCACCATTCACCGAGCCAAGGGCCTGCAGGCCGAGGTGGCGATTGTGCTGGACGACGGCCAGCCTCAGCAGCCCCATCCGCTGCGCAATGCCCTCTATGCGGCCAGCGGGCATTTTCAGCAGAGCTATGACGCTGCCATGGCCGACGAAGCGCTGCGCCTGAGCTATGTGGCGGTGACCCGCGGGGTCAGCCGGGTGCTGTGGTACACCCGGCAGCCACGGGGGGCGGCGGCGATATTGGCGGGCTGAGTCAGGTAGCGCGGCGGGTGCTGTCACCCGCCGCAGGAACGTGAGACGGCTGCTACTCGATCACGTCGAAATCCTTGAGGTGCTCTTCGGACAGCTCCAGGCCCAGGCCGGGCGTGTCGTCGTCCAGTTGCAGGTAGCCACCGACCGGCTGGGGTTCGCCCTTGAAGACGTAGTAGAAGAGTTCGTTGCCCACTTCCACGTCGAAGACGGGGAAGAACTCGGCCATGGGCGAGGCGGTGCTGGCCATGGTCAGGTGGTAGTTGTGCATCTGGCCGGCGTGGGGGATGACCGGGACGGACCAGGCTTCGGCCAGGGCGTTGATCTTGCGCGCGGCGGTGATGCCGCCAACGCGGTTGGTGTCGTACTGGATGACGTCCACCGCGCGGCGTTCGA
Organism: Pseudomonas sp. LA5; assembly: GCF_028640825.1. Taxonomy (NCBI): domain Bacteria; kingdom Pseudomonadati; phylum Pseudomonadota; class Gammaproteobacteria; order Pseudomonadales; family Pseudomonadaceae; genus Pseudomonas; species Pseudomonas sp. LA5. The sequence continues at coordinate 19,814 of NZ_JAQYZY010000043.1, read as the reverse complement.
GCAGCTCCTTGAAACCGTAGGAGGTGAATTCGTGCTCGCCGCCGGATATGGGCATGATGCCCATCTTCTTGAGTTCGACGTAGCCCTCGATGTCATCGGCAATGACCGGCTCTTCCAGCCAGCGCGGTTCGAATTCGGCCAGTTTGGGCAGCATGCGGCGGGCGTATTCCAGGGTCCAGCCCATGTAGCACTCCAGCATGATATCGACGTCGGGACCGGCCAGTTCGCGCAGGGCGCGCACCTGGTCGAGATTGCGCCGCATGCCGGCGGGGCCGTCCTTGGGACCGTAGCCAAATCTCATCTTGAGGGCGTCGAAGCCCTGGTTGAGATAGCCCTGGGCCTCTTCCAGGAACAGATCCAGATTGTCGTTGGCGTAGAGCTTGGAGGCGTAGCAGGGGATCTTTTCCTTGGTGCGACCACCCAGCAGCTTGAACACCGGCTTGTCTACCGCCTTGCCCATGAGGTCCCAGAGCGCCAGGTCGACGGCGGAGATGGCGGCCATGCCGATGCCCTTGCGGCCCCAGGCGTGGGTGCGGCGGTACATCTTCTGCCAGAGGTATTCGTTATCGAAGGGATCCTGGCCCATGACGATGGGGGTCAGGTACAGATCGATGATCTCCTTGGCCACTCGTGGCGCCAGGGCGCAGTTGCCCAGACCGACCAGGCCGCTGTCGGTCTCGATCTCCACCACCAGCCAGCCGTGGAAGCGGAAGGAGCCCATGGCGTCGCCGCGCTCATAGAGGATGTCGGTGGCATTGGTGCAGAAGTGCGCCTGGGGCGGGACGACCTTGCCTTTCCATTCGAAGACGCGGGTGCGGACGCTGGTAATTTTCATCGGACTTTCCTTTTTTCGAGCATGAGTCAGGCCGGCCGGCTCCACGAGCCGGTTCGGCGAATTCAGGTAGCGCCTGGAGCGCCCCGGTAGCTATCAGTGGCGAGACGCGCCCAGGCGACAGGCGATCTCGAAGGCCTGACGGGTCGCGCCGACGTTGGCGCGGCCCTGGCCGGCGATGTCGAAGGCGGTGCCGTGGGCGGGCGTGGCGATGGGAATGGGCAGGCCACCCTGCACCGTCACCCCGCGGGAAAAGCCCATCAGCTTGATCGCGATCTGGCCCTGGTCGTGGTACATGGTCACCACGGCGTCGAAGGCGCGGTTATCACCCTGGACCTTGAGAAAGATGGTGTCCGCCGGATAGGGACCGTCGGCGGCGATGCCCAGCGCCCTGGCACGCTCCACGGCCGGGCCGATGAGGTCGAGCTCCTCGCGGCCGAAGCTGCCGTTGTCGCCATTGTGCGGATTGAGCCCGCAGACACCGATGCGCGGTCGGACGAGGCCGCTACGTTTGAGTTCGTTGTCGATCAGCTGGATCGCCTCGATTACCCGCTCCTCGCTGAGCAGGCCGGGGACCTCCTTGAGCGCGACATGGGAGGTCACCCGCGAGGTCCAGAGGTCGTCGAGCACGTTGAATTCGCAGAATGGCCCTTGGTAGCCCAGGTGCTCGGCAAACCAGTGCAGCTCGTCGTTATGGCCCATGCCCGCCAGGTGCAGCGAGGTCTTGTTCAGCGGACCGAAGAGGATGGCGTCGGTGTGCCCGGCCCGGGTCAGGTCGAGGGCGACGGCCAGGGTGTCCAGACTGTAGCGGCCGCCAACGGCGCTGGCCTCGCTGCGGGGGAAGGCGCCCTCGGCGGCGCCGTGGTAGGGATACAGCAGGGGTATGTCGTCCTGGAAATCGAGGGCATCCAGGCTGTCGATGCGGCGATAGGGGTATTCGCAACCGGCGATGCGCATGCCGGTACGGGCCTCCTCCTCGTCGGCAATCAGCACCAGGCGGGCGCGGCTGCGCACCTCGGGATCGGCCAGCAGGCGGGCGATCAGTTCGGGACCGATGCCGGCCGGGTCGCCCAGCACCAGGGCCAGGCGGGGAAGCGGAGAATTGCTCATGCGGAAGTCCTCAGGTAGGTGTCCAGGCGGATGACGTCGGCCTCCGGGCGATACAGGCGCCGGGCGGTGTCGTGGAAGAGCTGGCGCTGCGCGGTGGCAGGCAGCTCGGCCACCAGACGCTTGAAGCCGCCGATGATGGTGTCGTAGCTGCCGCACAGGCGGTCGACGGGAAAGTTGCTGGCGAACATGGCCCGCTCGGCACCGAAGACGGCGATGGCCTCGCGGACGATCCAGGCGTTGTCCTCGGCGCGCCACGGCTGGCCGGCGAGGCCCAGGCCGGAGATCTTCAGCGCCACGTTGGGCCATTCGGCGAGGCGGGCCAGGGCCGCGCGCCAGGCGGCCAGACCTTCGGCGCTGCGATCGGACGGCAGCCCCGTGTGGTTGAGGATCAGCTGGGTAGCCGGGAAGTCCCGCGCCAGGCGACAGGCTTCGTCGAGATTCCACCAGGGCGTCTGCAGATCGAAGTGCAGGCCATGGCGCTGCAATTGGGCATAGCCCCGGCGCCAGCTGTCGTCACTCATCAGGGTACGCTGGCTACCGACGTCTTCGGGACGCGCCGGACCACCGGGCTTGTGTCTCACGCTGCGCACCCGTTCGAAGGCGGCCTGGGCGGCGAGCAGCTCGGCGGCGTCTTCGGCATCCAGCCAGGCCTGGGCAACCACCGCATTGGGCACGCCATGACGGCGCGCCAGGTCGTGGATGTAGCGGGTCTCACCCAGGGGATCGCGGGGATCCCACTCGGTCTCGACATAGACGGTCTGGACCACGTCATGGCCCGCCGCGTCAGCGAAATAGTGCTCCGGCAGATAGTCGCCCCTGATGGCGCTGTAATCGCCATAGCGAAACGGGATGGTTTCCGCACCGGACAGCCAGGGGTGAAAATTGCGCCCGGGCTCCCAGAAGTGATGATGGGCATCGACGATGGGTCCGCTGTAGAGCTCAGTCATGGGCCAGCTCCTGGGTGTCCAGGGCGATCAGCAGGGTGCCGAGGATGAACAGGCCGGAGCAGAGGGCGAAGAAGCCCAGCACCGCCGGGTAGCCACCCAGGTGCTGCAGCAGCAGGCCGACCAGGATGGGCACGGCGATGCCACCCAGGCTGCCGGCCAGATTCATCACCCCACCGATCAGGCCGACCCGTGCCGGCGCGGCCAGCAGTGCCGGAAAGCTCCAGTAGAGGCTGCCCCACATGAGGAAGAAGGCGGTGAGCGACAGCAGCGCCACGGCGGCATAGGGATCGGTCAGCCGCGGCAGCAGCAGGAAGGCTGCCAGCGCCACCAGGCCGGAGCAGGACAGCAGCCCCTTGGCGGCGAGGCCACGGCGCACGCCCTTGCGCACCAGCAGGTCGCAGAGGAAGCCACCGACCAGGGAGCCGGCCGCCCCGCAGAGAAAGATGACGAAGGTGGCGGCGCCTATGCCCTTGATGTCGAAGCCACGGGCCTGGGCCAGATAGCTGGGGCCCCAGGTCAGCAGGCCGAAGAACACCATGGCCCAGCTGGCGCGACCGATGAGGATGCCGGCCAGGGAGCGGCGGGCGATGCCCAGGCCCCGGGCGCCAGCCTTGGCGGCCTGGGCCATCGAGGTGGTGCGACCTTCGTTGATGCGCGCCAGCTCGGCGGCATTGACTCCGGGGTGGGCGGCCGGGTCGTCCCTCAGGTAGCGCCAGGCAAGCCAGGCCATGGCCAGGGTGGCGATACCGGCGACGAAGAAGGCGGTGCGCCAGGAGCCGAAGACGGCGATCAGGTAGGCGATGAGCAGACCGCCCAGGGCGACGCCTAGCGGTCCGCCGCAATCCATCAGTACCGCGCCACGCCCACGTTCGCTGGAGGCCAGCCAGAGGGAGTTGAGCTTGCCACCGGCCGGAAACAGCGGCGCCTCGGCGGCGCCCAGGGCGACCCGGGCGAAGATCAGCGACAGCCCGCCGGTGGCGAAGGCGGCGAGGGTCTGGAAGACGCCCCAGAGGCCGGTGGACCAGCCGATGACGCGGCGCGGGCCGTAGCGGTCGATCAGCCAGCCACCGGGGATCTGCAGCAGCGCATAGGCCCAGAAGAAGCTGCTGAGAATCAGCCCCTGGATGGCTGGCGTCAGCTGGAATTCGCGGGCGATGGTGGGCATGGCGATGGACAGCGACACCCGGTCCACCAAGTTGATGACGGTCAGGCAGAAGATGATGGCGAAGATGCGCCAGCGGACGCGGGAAGCCTGCAGCGCCGTGGGCACGGCGGCATCGGCAAGGCGTGAGGAACGGGACGTCGAGAGCATGGCATGGAGCCCTGGGATTCTTGTTATGGGTGTTCAGCTGCCGGCTGGCGAGATCGACTATCGGACGCAGATCGATAACCGTCTAATCAAATCTGCGCATAGGTGTATAGCCTCAGGATATAGGTCGAACGTGTCCGGTCGCTGTAGCTCTTGTGCCATGCGGCCCGGGACAAGGTGACATCGGAGACATAACCTCAGGCTATAGGTGCATGCCTTATTTTGAGTGGTCAGGCTTGCCCAGGGCTGCGCACACTCGGCCCACCCAAAACAACGACAAGAAAGAGGTAGTCCCATGCGCAGCGTCTCTCTGCTCGCCACCCTTCCCCTGTGCCTGGCCGCCGCGGTGTCTCCTGTGGCCCAAGCCGCCTGGCAGCCCGAGGGCAAGGTGGAAATCGTCGTCGCCGGCGGCCCCGGTGGCGGCACCGACCAGCTCGGTCGGCTGATTCAGTCGATCATCACCCAGCACAAGCTGCTCGACGCCAGCACCGTGGTGATGAACAAGGGCGGCGGCAATGGCGCCGAGGCCTTTCTGGAGATGAAGCTGGCCAAGGGCGAGGCGGACAAGCTGGTCATCGCCACCAACAACGTCTATCTGCTGCCGCTGACCGCCAAACTTGGCTACCAGCTCGCCGACCTCACCCCGGTGGCGGCCATCGCGGAAGACGATTTCATTCTCTGGAGCTACGCCGACGCGCCCTGGAAAGACGCCCGTGGCTACATCGAAGCCATCAAGCAGGATCCCGCCGGCAAGCGCATGGGGGGCAGCCAGTCCAAGGACGTCGACCAGACGCTGACCCTGCTGCTCAATCGCACCGAAGGTACCAAGCTCACCTACATCCCCTTCAAGAGCGGCAGCGAGGCGGCGACCCAGCTGGCCGGCAAGCACATCACCTCCAACGTCAACAATCCCAGCGAGAGCCTGAGCCAGTGGCGTGGTGGGCAGGTGGTGCCGCTCTGCGTGTTCAGCCAGACGCGCATGGCCTATACCTCCAAGGTCACCGAGACCCAGGCCTGGTCCGACGTGCCCACCTGCAAGGAGCAGGGCCTGGGCATCGATCAATACCGCTTCCCGCGTACCGTGCTGCTGCCCGGCGGCGTCAGCGACGAACAGCGCGCCTTCTATGTGGAGCTCTTGCGCAAGGTCAGCCAGACACCGGAGTTCAAGGCCTACATCGAGCGCAATGCCCTGGTGCCGACCTTCCTCGAAGGCCAGGCGCTGCAGGACTACATCGCCCAGGACAGCGCCCGGGTCACCCCGGTGTTCGAGGCCGCGGGCTGGCTCAAGCGCTGATTGGCGCATCGACACAGGAGAGACGGCCATGGCCGGAGATTCCCTGATCACTACCCGCTGGGTGGAGCTGGGCCTGGCGGCCTTTACCGCCGGACTCGGTGGCATCGTGATGATTGGCAGTCTGGAACAGGGTATCGGCTGGGGCGATGCCGGCCCCGAGCCGGGCTACTTCCCCTTCTACATCGGCCTGCTGCTGAGCCTGGCCAGCCTGGCCACGGCGCTGCAGACCCTGTGGCGCTGGCAGGCGTTGCGCACCGGCTTCGTCGAGCGCGCCGCCTTCGGCCAGGTGCTGCGGGTGTTTCTGCCGATGCTGGCCTTCGTCGTCGCCCTGCCCCTGCTGGGCCTCTATCTGACGGCCTTCCTGTTCATCGCCTGGTTCATGGCGCGGGATCGCCAGCGGCAAAGGCGTTACGGCGTCTGGCAGATCCTCGCCATCGCCGGCGGCGTGAGCCTCGCCAGCTATCTGATCTTCGCCCTCTGGTTCAAGGTGCCGCTGGATGCCGGGCCCCTGGCCGACCTCGCCCGCCTGCTGAGGAGCCTGTCATGAGCGAATTCGATTCCCTGATGCACGGGATGGGCCTGATCCTGTCCTTCCATCACATCGCGCTGATGGTGATCGGCGTGCTGCTCGGCATCCTGGTCGGAGTGCTGCCCGGCCTGGGCGCGCCCAACGGCGTCGCCCTGCTGCTGCCGCTGACCTTCACCATGAGCCCGACCTCGGCCATCATCCTGCTCTCCTGCATGTACTGGGGTGCGCTGTTCGGCGGCTCCATCACCTCGATCCTGTTCAACATCCCGGGTGAACCCTCGTCGGTGGCCACCACCTTCGACGGCTATCCGCTGGCCCGCCAGGGCCGCGCGGGCGAGGCCCTGACCGCGGCCTTCACCTCGGCGCTGCTGGGCGCCCTGGTCGGGGTGATGCTGCTGACCTTCCTCTCCAGCCGTATCGCCGCCTTCGCCATGGAATTCAGCTCGCCGGAATTCTTCGCCGTCTACCTGCTGGCCTTCTGCACCTTCATCGGCATGAGCAAGAATCCGCCATTGAAGACGGTGGCAGCCATGATGATCGGCTTCGCCATGGCGGCGGTGGGCATGGATACGGTGTCGGGCAATCTGCGCCTGACCTTCGACCAGCCGGCACTGCTGTCGGGCATCAGCTTCGAGGTGGCGGTAATCGGCCTGTTCGGCATCGGCGAGATTCTCTGCACCGTGGAGGAAGGCCTGGTCTTTCGTGGCGAGCAGGCGCGCATCACCCTGCGCACCGTGCTCGGCACCTGGAAACAGCTGCCGCGCTACTGGCTGACCTGGCTGCGCAGCGCCCTGGTCGGCTGCTGGATGGGTGTGACGCCCGGTGGCCCTACCGCCGCCTCCTTCATGAGCTACAGCCTGGCGCGACGCTTTTCGAAGAACCGCGACGGCTTCGGCAAGGGCGAACTGGAAGGGGTGATCGCCCCGGAGACCGCGGACCACAGCGCCGGCACCAGCGCCCTGCTACCGATGCTGACGCTGGGCATCCCCGGCTCCGCCACCGCTGCGGTGATGCTCGGCGGCCTGATGATCTGGGGCCTGCATCCGGGGCCGACCCTGTTCACCGAACAGCACGATTTCGTCTGGAGCCTGATCGCCAGCATGTACCTGGGCAACGTGGTCAGCCTGATCGTGGTGCTGGCGACGGTGCCGCTGTTCGCCGCCATTCTGCGGATCCCCTTCTGCATCATCGCGCCGATCATCTTCACCGTCTGCGTGATCGGCGCCTACTCGGTGCACAACAGTCTGTTCGACGTCTGGCTGATGCTCGGCTTCGGCATCCTCGGCTATGCCTTCAAGAAGCTCGGCTATCCCATCGCCCCGCTGGTGCTGGCGGCGGTGCTGGGTGACAAGGCCGAGGACGCCTTCCGCCAGTCGATGCTGTTCTCCGACGGCCAGCTGGGCATCTTCTGGTCCAACCCGCTGGTGGGCAGTCTGACCACCGCGGCGCTGCTGATGCTCTGCTGGCCGTTGCTGGCGCGGGGACTGCAGGCGCTGCGCCCGGGCCAGCCGCGGGTCAAGGTACGGCCGTTGTGAATGCCCCGGCCTGGCACGGACGCACCCCACCGACGCCAGGCCTGGACGCTTGCGCTACCCTAGCCGGCTTCCCGGTACCCAGGTCCGCCAGCATGACGCGTATTCCCGATGCCCATACCATCCACAGCCGTCTGCGCCTGCGCCAGTTGCGCCTGGTGCTGGCGCTGGCGGAATTCGGCTCGCTGCGCCGCGCCGCCGACGACATCGGCATGACCCAGCCGGCCGCCACCAAGATGCTCCACGAGATCGAGAGCCTGCTGGGCGTGGGGCTGTTCGAGCGACTGCCGCGGGGCATGCGCGCCACGGCCTTTGGCGAGACGGTGATCTACTACGCGCGGATGGTCTTCGCCGAACTCTCGGGCATGCGCGAGGAGCTGGTCGCGCTGGAATCGGGCAATCTCGGCCGGGTCGCGGTAGGCGCCATCCCGGCGCTGGCATCGGGGCTGCTGACCCGTACCATCGCCACGCTCAAGCAGAGTCATCCGCGCCTGTCCATGTCGATCCAGGTGGATACCAGCGACGTGCTGGTCCAGGCGCTGCTGCAGGACCAGCTGGACGTGGTCCTGGGGCGCATCCCCACCGGCGCCCGCGCCGAGGAACTGCTGTTCGACAGCCTCGGCGAAGAGGTGCTCTGCGTGATCGCCGGCGCCCAGAATCCCCTGGCCCAGGCCACCCACCTCACCTGGGGCGAATTGCAGGAACACACCTGGGTGCTGCAGCAGCACCCCAGCCCGATGAGGGCGATCATCAACCAGGCCTTCCACGATGCCCGCGTCGATATCCCCGGCAGCATCGTCGAGACCACCTCCATCATGACCCTGCTGGCGCTGGTGCAGCAGACCGACATGCTCGGCGTGACGCCGCTGTCGGTAGTCAACGACTACCCCGGTCGTCACCTGCTGGCGGTGCTGCCCATCGCCTTCGAGCCGCGGCTGCCGCCCTATGGATTGATCCGTCGCCGGCACCGGGTGCAGTCCTCGGCCATGCAGACCTTCATGGTGGCGGTGCGCAGCGAGCATGGGCGGCTGAAGCACGACGACGGCTGAGCCTCCAACTCAGGCTGACCTGCAACGCCCATCGATTGCCCCACTCACCCCGCTTGGGCATAGTGAACCGGCCTGCCAGACACCGGAGTCACCTACCATGGCCGTCCTGTCGCCCCTCGCCCGCCCCGCTGCCTGCCGGGGTCGCCCATGACCCAGCGCACCATGCTGCTCACCGGCGCCAGTCGCGGGATCGGTCACGCCACCGTCAAACTGTTCCGCAACCTGGGCTGGCGTCTGCTCACCGTCTCCCGCCAGCCGTTCTCCGAGGAATGCGCCTGGCCGGAAGCCCGCGACGCACACATCCAGGCCGATCTCGCCGACCTCTCCCAGATCGATCGCCTGGTCGCCACCGTCCGCGAGCGCCTGCCGAGCGGCAAGCTGCACGCGCTGGTCAACAACGCGGGGATCTCGCCCAAGGGAACTGACGGCAGCCGCCTCGGCGTGCTGGCCTCGGATGCCGAAACCTGGACCCAGGTGCTCAACGTCAACCTGGTCTCCACCGCCCTGCTGGCCCGCGCCCTGCTACCCGAGCTGGAAGCGGCGCAAGGCAGCATCGTCAACGTCACCTCCATCGCCGGCTCCCGGGTGCATCCCTTCGCCGGCGTCGCCTATGCCGCCTCCAAGGCGGGCCTGGCCGCCCTCACCCGCGAACTGGCCCATGAGTTCGGCCCCCGTGGCATCCGCGCCAACGCCATAGCACCGGGCGAGATCGCCACCTCCATCCTCTCGCCCGGTACCGACGGTCTGGTGGAAGCCGAGGTCCCGCTCAAGCGCCTGGGCACCCCCGACGAAGTGGCCGAGACCATCTATTTTCTCTGCAGCGAACGCTCCTGCTACATCAACGGCGCCGAGATCCATATCAATGGCGGTCAGCACGTCTAGGTAGCGCTGTCGCTCAGGGCAGCCCTCCTGGATTCATGGCGGGCCGCTTGAACCACCTTGCCCGCTAGCTGCAGAGGACGCCGGGCAAGACACCCGCTGTCCTAAACCCACCAATAATGTTATGTTATAACGTGTGTAAAAGATCCAATCATCCTGGTCCAGGGATGCCCCGCCCTGCGACCTCCCTTAGCCGTGACGACCATGACCGCCCAAGCCAGCCTCCCCAGCAAGAAACTCCCTGTCACCGTGCTGTCCGGCTTTCTCGGCGCCGGCAAGACCACCCTGCTCAACCACATCCTCAACAACCGCGAAGGCCGGCGGGTGGCGGTCATCGTCAACGACATGTCCGAGGTCAACATCGACGCCGCCCTGGTCCGCGACGGCGGCGCCGAGCTGTCGCGCACCGAGGAGAAGCTGGTGGAGATGAGCAACGGCTGCATCTGCTGCACCCTGCGCGAAGACCTGCTGCTGGAAGTCGAACGCCTCGCCCGCGATGGCCGCTTCGATCAGCTGGTCATCGAATCTACCGGGATCTCCGAGCCGCTCCCCGTGGCCGAGACCTTCACCTTCGCCGGCGAAGACGGGCGCTGCCTCGGCGATGTCGCCCAGCTCGACACCCTGGTCACCGTGGTGGATGCCTTCAATTTTCTGCGCGACTACGCCTCCAGCGACCTCCTGGAGTCCCGCGGTGAGTCCCTGGGCGAGGAAGACGAACGCACCGTGGTCGACCTGCTGATCGAGCAGATCGAATTCTGCGACGTCCTGGTGGTGAACAAGCTGGACCTGGTCGAGCCGGCGGAACGTGATCGCCTGCTGGCCATCCTGCGCAGCCTCAATCCCCGCGCGCGGCTGGAGCTGACGAGCTTTGGCGCCGTGCCCCTGGAGCGGGTGCTGCAGACCGGCCTGTTCGACTTCGACAAAGCTGCCCAGGCGCCGGGCTGGCTGCAGGAGCTGCGCGGCGAACACCCCCCCGAGACCGAGGAATACGGCATCTCGAGCTTCGTCTATCAGGCGCGCCGCCCCTTCCACCCCGAACGCTTCTTCGCCCTGGTCGAGCAGGAATGGCCCGGCGTGATCCGCTCCAAGGGCTATTTCTGGCTGGCAAGCCATCCCGCCCATGCCGGCACCTGGTCCCAGGCCGGCGCCGTGGCTCGCCATGGCGTGGCTGGGCGCTGGTGGGCCGCGGTCCCCCCCGAACAGTGGCCAGAGGATGAAGAAACCGTCGCCCTGATCAAGGAGAAATGGCACGAGGGCGTCGGCGATGCCCGCCAGGAACTGGTACTCATCGGCATGGACATGGACGAACCCTCCCTGCGCGCCCAGCTGGACGCCTGCCTGCTGACCGACAGCGAACTCGCCGGCGGTCCCTCGGCCTGGACGCACCTGCACAACCCCTTCAGCGACTGGCCCCAGGCCGCCGATCCCCACTGAATCGAGCCCTGCCCATGAATGCCATTCTGCCCGACGTCTCCCTCAGCGAGACCGCCACCCTGCCCGCCGCTCTCGACTGGGTTGGCATGCAGGGTATCGACCTGCCGATCCGCCTCGGCAAGGACGAACTCGGCCGCCTGCTGCCCGCCAGCGCCGACGTCCAGGTCGACCTGCCCACGGCCACCGCCAAGGGCATCCATATGTCCAGGCTCTATCAACTGCTGGATCGCCTGAGCGGAGAAGCCCTCCTGACGCCCGAGCGCCTGCGTCTGCTGCTGAGCGACATCGTCGCCAGCCATCGCAGCTGCGACTCCCGCGCCGCCCGCCTGCGGCTGGACTTCGCCCTGCTGATTCGCCGTCCTGCGCTGATGACCACCGGGCTGAGCGGCTGGAAACGCTATCCCGTGCGTATGGAAGCGAGCTGGGTGGCCGGTGTTTTCCAGCTCAGTGTCCGCGTCGAGATCCTCTACGCCTCCACCTGCCCCTGCTCCGCCGCCCTGTCCCGGCAACTGATCGAACGGGCCTTTCTCGCCGAACACGGGGCCGCCACGCCGCTCGATCCAGCCACCGTCGCCCACTGGCTGAGGCGTCACGCCTCCCTGGCCACCCCGCATAGCCAGCGCAGCCTGGCCCGGGTACGGATCAGCCTGCCGGCAGATGCAGCCGACTTCGGCCTGCTGCCCCTGATCGACCAGTGCGAACAGGCCCTGGGCACGCCGGTGCAGACCGCCGTCAAGCGCGCCGACGAACAGGCCTTCGCCGCGCTCAATGGCAGCAACCTGATGTTCGTCGGTCGCCCTGCGTGACAGCCACCAGGACGTGAGCATCCAGGTGCGCCATCTGGAGAGTCTGCATCCGCACGATGCGTCCGCCTGGGCCTCCAGCTCGCCCACTTGACCAGAGCCTCTCTGCTGCCTTCCTTTCAAGACGGCCGCTTTACCGCTTTACTGCAAGGAAGCAGTCGCCATGGGCGACCACTCTCGTTATCTCGACCCAGGAGCGCTTCTCGATGAAATCACGCCTTACCGCAGCAACCATGACCGTTCTGCTGAGTGTCCTCGGCACAGGTGTCGCACTGGCCGAAAGCCCAGCGGGAAAGAGCGTCCGCCAGGACGGTCGTGACGTGAGCAAGGACGCCCGCCATGACCGCAAGGAGGTCGACAAGGGCGCGGCCCATGCCGCCGACGAAGCCGACCGCACCGATACCCACCTGGACAAGGAACGCCACCGCGAAGACAAGAAGGCGGACAAGGAATACAAGAAGACGCTGTAGCCCGCCCGGGTCGGGGCAGAGCCAAAGGATTGGCTTGTCCTCGAAGGCTGTTCGTTCCCTTGCAGCACCGACAGGTCGCCCGAATCCCGACCACTGAAAGACAGCGACCGCGCCCAATAGGCAATCCCCCTGGCCTAGATACTCAACGGCTGCGCGCACCAGGCGCATCCACTCGGCTGCATAGCCCAGAAACCAGCTCGCGGTCGCTCCAGCCATTCCGTGAATCAAGTCACATTATTTTGGCATGACGGGCCTGATGGCTTAGACTGCGCGCCTCTCGAAAAAGGAGTTTCGCATGAAGCCGTCTCAGCTCTTGTTCATCACCTTCGCTGCGCTGCAACTGGCCGGTTGCGCCATCGGCCAGAAAATCGACTACCGCCAGACCGCCCCGCAACTCAGCGTCAAGGCCGACAAGCCGGTCGCCGTCGCGGTACTCGACGAGCGCCCCTATGTAGTCGCCCGGAACAAGGACGCCACCTACGTCGGCAACATCCGTGGCCTCTACTACAACCCCTGGAGCGTTCGCACCTACAGTGGCAGCCCCCTTTCCGCGGATCTGCAGGACGCCGTGCAAAAGGCCCTGGCCCGCGCCGCCATCACCGCCCTGCCCAGCCAGACCAGCGACCGTGCCCCCCAGGGCCAGAAGCTGCTGGTGCTGAAACTGCGCGAGTGGAAATCCGACGCCTACATGCGCGTCCGCTTCGACTATGACGTCATCACCCAGGTCCTCGACGACCAGGGCAAGGTCCTTGCCAGCGAAGAGATCAAGGGCAGCGGCCCGACCAACAACGTCATCCTCTCGGGGACCCAGGTCCTGACCAATGCCATCGACGCACCGGCCATCGCTGGCGCCCTGGCCAAGGGCAACACGCCTGACTGGACGTTGCACTTTGCTAGGGAAAAGGCCCGCCTCGCGCGGGCCTTTTAATGTCAACAGATGCTGGAGCAGGATCCACAGCAGACCGCAGGGCATAGCCATCGATAATGAACGCCGAGAAGCGTGAAGTATTTCAGCTAAGCTGCAGGGATTCAGTGGCGAAGGCACGTCGGAGCAGGAAGACCGGGGTACAGGGTCGCCAGACAGGATCTCGAGCGAGATCGGTATCCACGGCCTGAGCCCTACCTGCAGCCCATCAGCCCCTGTCGGGCACAAAGCTCGAAAATGACCGCCAGCTTCCGGCACTTCAGAATCGTGGAGACCCCGTGAAATACATGACGTTAGTGGGAATGACCGTAGTGCTACTGGGCTGCAGTCATTACTCCAACAGAAGCACCCTGTGCGAGCCGAACCCCCTGGCCGGCGTCGAGTGCCAGCAGCCCAAGGCGCTGAACCAGATCATCGGTGAGAAATATCGCGACTGGCGGAAATATCAGTGAAGACCTTGGTAGCTTCAAGGGATAGACGTAGGTCTCGGCCGTCATACCGAATCCAGAAACGTCCCTAGTCGGTAGCCCAGCGGAAAGTGAAGCGGCCGTACCGAGCGTGATCTGGCAGCGTGCCAGCCAGACCGGAGGTTGCCGACTGCGACCTCTAACTGACTGGTGACTCCTTCCCAAGGTGGCGAGTGCAACGGCCACCTTCCAATGCTTGATGAACGCCCGCACTTCTGCCGTTTCCGGTTGTCAGACGTCCTCAATCGAAGCGGACCCGTACTAGGCAATCAACATGAATGCGCCTGTGAAAGAACAGAAGGTGATCAATGCGATTGCCATAGGAACCTGCGTCTCAGCAATTGTCTTGCTGTTGAGCTTCGCTGAAGCCACAATCGCAGCCAATAGCTGGGCTCCGCAGTCCGGCACCGAAACTGAAAAGGATATTTCAGTTGCGCTATCAGTTAACAAGGACAGTGACGCTCTTCGAGTCCAGGCCCAGCGGCCGGATAAATAGCGTCCCGCTGAAATCCGCACTCATTCGTCCAGGGTCGTTAGCCAGCGATCAGGGCCTGCTGGCGCTCACCCTGGGCGCCATGTGCATCGGGCTGGCAACCATCTTTGTGGTGGCCATGTCTGCCACCTGATGATCACGCACGATTGGTACCGGTAGCCTCAGCGAGCGACTGATCGGTCGTCGACGCTTTGCACGCCCTGACTCCGACCGTCCTGCCTGCTGATCTCAAAAAGGCAGTTCCCCTCGCCCCTACTCAGCTCTCGCTCCCAGGTAGCTACACAATGGTCAGCTTCATTGGGATCGATTGCCATAGAAGGTCAGGCATCGGAGCTGTCTCGAAAGGGTTTCGGAACTCTTCCTTTTTTTTACCTATCCAGCGGGCTTTGAAATCCGACCTTGCAGACAGCAAAAAGCCCCGTAAGAACGGGGCTTCGAAGATGGCGGAAGCGCAGAGATTCGAACTCTGGGACCCTTGCGAGTCGGCGGTTTTCAAGTCTGCCGGGAAATCCAGCAACGGCGCTACCTGCATAGTTTTTTCTTTTCCGTAAGTCATACCTATTGAGTAGTGCTCCAGCCCAGTAACGGCGCGGCATGTCAGTTTCGATACGGAAATGATTTTCTCCCCTCTCCCGGCGTTCTGCCGACCCGAAATCCCCCTCCTTTCGTCTCCACCCGCTCGACTTCCGAGCACGGCACCGTACTGTATGCACGAACAGTAAGGACGCGATCATGCTTTTCGACCCAGACCGCCCCACCGTGCTCGGGCTGCAGGAATACCTCACCGATGAGCACGACCGGCTCAACTTCCCGGAGATGTGGCATCGGTTCTGTACAACCGGCGCCCTCGCGCTGCTGGAGCGCAGGGCCATCAGCCAGCCGGACTGCGTCGAGCTCTGCGAGCAAGCTGATGCCGGGCTCGCCCACTCCCTGGAAATCCAGGCGACCTGGCCCTGCGGCTGGGACATCAGGCTCAGCTACGAACTGACCTGTCAGGATACCGGCAAGGTGTGGGCGACCTCAGGAGGCCCCAGCTTCGTCAGGCCAGAGCTCGGCCGCCTGCCGGTTGGCCAGTTCAGCCGCCGCGGCGAGGGTCGCATCCACCTGGTGGACATGCGGCAGGAGCAGATCCTCGGTGTGTTCGTGACACCGACTGCCGCAGAGATCGATGGCCGACTCTACGAAATGGTGCTGGCCGGCCTTTGGGACGGCCTGCAGGTGGTGCCGATTCCAAAGCAGGATGCGAATGGCAAGGCAGCTAGCTAGACTAGAATCATCCTGAAAGGTCGCATAAAAACTATTTTCAAGGGAATCAGGGAAGAATATGAAACGAAAAAGCACTATCAAAACAGAGTATCTGCCGAAATATTCCCCAATGGCTACCCAAATAGGAATTTTGTATGTAGCGCCGGCGACCATTGGAGAAGTTCTTGACCTCCCAAAAGACCAATCAAGCATCGACCCTGAAAATTTCGGGAAAGATTTTTTTAGAAACCATGTCAAAATAGATAGGAACGATAAAGACCTAGAAAACCTTTCAGACCTTGAGATAAATGAGCTTCATAGCGTAGAAATTTGGAATATTGTACAAACCATAATTCCAAACGAAGAAGCTGATCCGCTGGATATAGATAGCGGACCAATTGGCAACCCCTATATATTACTAACAAAAAATCTATATGATCAAAAGTCAAAAGTTGGAAAAATCAATCGTAAAATTGGAAAATCGCTCAGTCTCACTGGCCTAGTCAGTGAAGATATCAAGCAAGCGATGGAAAACAACATCGTCGACTTGAAGCGCATTACAGAAGACAGCAAAAATCGTACTAAAGCACAAAACCGCTACAGCGGACCATACGCCTGGAACCTCTTTTCTGGGGATCTCCATAAGTCTCTAATCGAAAAAAATAATCTTACTCCTCGTCCTCCCTTGGTTTCTCATGCACAGAGGACAGCAGATGCAGTAGAGGCGTCATTACAGGAACTAGCAGATGTCGCACACAGGACTGAGTCCATGGCAAGATCCATGGGCGAGCTTACTGGAACCGTAGGCGTCGCGGTTAAAGAATTCTTAACCAATGTAGAAAGGCAAAAGCAAGAAGCTGCGGATACATTTAAAGGCGCGAAGAGAAATCTGATGATTGCATTCGGAGCCCTTATAATTTCCGCCGCGCTACCCTTGGTCCAAATGATTATCGACCACTATAAGAACGTGGCGAACGAAAGGCGAGAAATCCAAACAGACGCTACCGCCGAAAAGCAATTAAAAGCCACTCAGGACATTCTTGAAACCCTGCAAATGAGCTCAAGCAAGAGCTCACCGTTCAAGTTTGAGCTTAATGATCCAGCGATAAAATATTCTGGACCTGAAATAGATAAGCGTTAGTAGCGTACTTTAGGATCTGCATTTAGGCATACGTTACGCACGTATTCCTGCAATGCTTTTAGGGCAGTTTGGTCGGCGATAATTCCGGCCCTGATGTCGAGAACGTTCCGTCCAGCTTCTGGAGAGAGTTCGACGGTGGTTGCATCGTCCACGCGGGCGGGGCCGGTGGTTGTACCGGCGGCGGGCACTGCCCTGGTAGCGGCTGGGCAGGAGCCCGCGACCCGCACCCGGCCACCAGTAACAAGGCGAGCCCGCAGGCGATCATTTTCAGCGTTCGCACTCGTCAGTTCCTTGGTCGATTTTTCGTCTAGGTCCGCCAGGGCTTGCTGGGCATCCTGCTGCTTCGCCAGGGCCTCGCGCACGTGCTGGGCGGCAGCGTTGGAGATCGTCGCGAGATCCACCTGGTGGGCAGTGCGCTCGTTTGCGGTCTCGGTCTTGGCATCGGCCACCTGGCCGGAGAGTCGCCAGCCGTTCAGGGACCAGCCAATGCTGATCCCCACGGCGAGCAGGACGACTGCGGCGCCGGCAATAACCCACGCCCTGTACTGCTCGAGCACGGCCATTACTGCACCCGATCCAGCAGCAGGGTCAGGAAGGCCTTCGGAATGGCCTTGAGCAGGATGTAACCCACGTCGTTGGGATGGACCTTGTCGATGGTCGCACCATCACGGAGCTGGTCCTGGCCGCTGGCGTCCCGGGTGCCGGTGATAGCCGCGGCGTAGCCGGACATGAGCACCACCCCGGACAGGCTCGGCAGGTAGTTCGCGTTGAAGTCCCGCCGGATGCTGTCCGCGGCGCCCACCGCCCGGTACTCGGTGTTGCACGGCAGCGCCTCGAGGATCGCCACCAGGGGCCGCTGACCCTTGCCCTGGAGTGTCGCCATCACTCTGGCCATCTCGCCCTTCGCCCGGCGCAGCGCCGCAGTGGTGATGCCGCCGGCGGCCACATCGTTCACCGACCAGGGCGCATAGAACAGCACCGTGGGCCGCACGCGGTCGATGTGATCGTCCACCATCCGGCTGTAGACCGCGGGCGCCTGGGCGTGCAGGCCGGCGTTCCAGTATTCGATGGGCCGTGTCGGCGTGCTCAGCTCATAGGCCGCGCGCTGGATGGCGCCATAGTCCCGGACATCGCCACCGAGACCCTCGACGATGCTGTCGCCGCAGAGCATCAGCTGGTGGCCACGGGCCTGGCTGACGTATTGGATCGCCGGCACCACGGCCTTGGCATCGCCGCCGCTGGAATAGACGTTGTTCTGGGTGAAGGCGCCCTTGTTGGTGACACCCTGCACTTCCTGGTTCGAGCAGCAGTAGATCCGCGGGCCGATCGAGCGCCAGAAATACAGATCGTTGTTCGGCGTGGTCAGCTTGGAGCCGGCCGGGAATTCGATCCGGACCATGACGATGGGGCGCCCATTCGCGACATCCGTGCGCGCGATGCTGGGAAGATAGATCAGATCGGACCAGGTCATGCTGTAGCGCTCGGCGTCGATCTGCTTCAGCAGATCCACGGTTGCCGAACCGTTGAAGGTGCAATCGATCCACTCGCCGCCCTCGGGCGAGGTCTGTACCAGGTAGTTCGCCGCGGGCGCCGAGGCCGAGAGCCCGACGCTGGCTTTCACGCCGGTGACCGCCGCGGTGTGGATGTTGGGGATGCCGATCCGGAAGGCCATGAACGGCGCCTCCAGCTCGATCTGCATATTGAAGGTGATGGCGTTGGCGGCGTCCTGGGTCTTCATCCGGCCGAACAGGTGCTTGGTCAGCACGTTCGTCCCGGTGGTCATCAGTCCATCGAGGCGGCCCTGGTCGTCGAGGCGCTTGTAGAAGTCGCCGAACAGTCGCTGGAACGGTAGATCCGAGGTAGGCAGGGGCATGGTCCCTCTCCTTGAGGTGACGCGTTGGGTACAGCGGGATGGGCGGATCAGGCGGTAGCGCGCTTGGCCTTGTCGCCGGCTGCGATCGCCACGGCGGAGGTGGCGCCTAGGAACAGGGATCGCTCGGCGGTGCGGCGCCGGGTCAGGCCATACATCACCGTCCCATCGTTCTTGTTCCAGACCAGGAACTGCTCGGCGGCGCCGGCATAGTCCCGGGCGTTCAGCTTGCGCAGGAGGGTCGATTCGCCCAGGCCCTCGGCCTTGCCGTTCTGGTTCTCGTCCAGGCCCACGTTGTAGGCGAACGAGACCAGGGCATCGAATTGGCACTGGGTCAGGGGGACCTTGACCAGGCGCTGCACGCCGGCTTCAGTTGCGGCAAGGTCCCTGACGAAGGCAGCGTCGGCCTGGGCCTGCGTCCATACCAGGCCACGCTTGACCTCTGGCCCTGTGTGGCCCCAGCCAATGGTCCAGGGGCGGCCGTCCACGCTGCCCGGGTCGGGATAGGCGCTGAGGCGACAGCTTTCGTAGTGGTGCATGAGGGCGACGCCCTCGGCGGATGTCCGCATGGGTTTTCTCCGGGCAAAAAAAAGCCCGCGCGGTGGCGGGCTGATCGGGTTTCGTGTCCTCACGAGCGCGAGGATTTAGGTGCAGGCGGTGCTATTCCGCAGGGGATTCCGCGCGAGCGTGAGGATTCAGCGGCGGCCGTAGCGGTACCAGCCGCCCAGCAGCGGACCCAGGTAGAAGATCACCGCGCGCCAGCGCGCCAGCCCCTCACCTGTCCTGGCCATGCGCCAGAACACCTGGTCGCAGACCTCCTGCGGGAATCGCCGGCAGCGATACAGGTAGTCGTGCATGGCGCTCATGCGGTTGCCATAGCCGGCGATAGCGGCGTACAGCAGGATGGCGACCAAAGCTATCAGTGCGGTGAAGATGGGCAGCAGCACTGGCAGGCCGAATGCCGCGCTGAAGGCGCCGAGCACCAGGGCCAGGATGCAGCCCCAGCGGAAGACCTCGCGCAGGAAACGGATAGTCGCCAGATCGGTGCGCGTCGGCGCTGGGCAGGTGATCACCCCCAGTACCGGGTCGTGAAAGGAGAAGACCTCGGCCACCTCCCACTCCCAGCGCGACGTCTGCCGCATCAGCGGGTACCGGTCGAACTTGCCTACCTCAGGGATCAGTTCGGGAACTGCCATGCCACGTCCTCCGGATGCTCCGAGACGCTGATGGCGTAGCGCGCGCCCTGCCAGATGCCCAGCACCTTCCCCGCCTTGCCGCAGTAGAGCTGGCCGGACTCCAGCACCACCTGCACTAGGTCGGCGAAGGTGCCGCCGATGCCGTAGGCCTGGCGCTGCTCGTGCATTGAGGTCAGGAATGGGGTGGCGGGCTTGGCATCCGCCGGCGCCCTGCTCCAGTTCTCGGCCTCGGTCATCTGCCGGTCCCAGGTCGATATCTCGAACGTCGGGTTGTAGCTCTGCACCACCG
>NZ_JAQYZY010000042.1:0-9970 GCF_028640825.1 Pseudomonas sp. LA5 | reverse complement strand
GGGACATTTCTATCTGGCTGGATCGCGACATTACTATTTGGCCGTAACAGGTCGGCTGCGCATAAGTAGCCATTACGGTAAGTCAGCCCCGACACCGGGGCGGGGCCTGGTGGCCAGCACCTGGGCCCCTGGTTACCGCAATCGTCTATGCTGGAGTGCCAGAACCCCACCCTATGGCTTGCTGACTGCAAGCCCTGCCAGGTAAGCCCCATGACCGAAGGAATGGCTACGCTGATTTTCTCGACAAACTATCTGGGGCAGCCTCCCCAATTTGAGCACACCGATAACGTTCGGGTGCGGCTATCTCCGCTAGTTCCGGGGGTGTCCCAGCTGGAGTTCTGGGAGCCGGTAGCGGTACCGGCGAACGCAAACCGGATCAGGGTCGAGCTACACGACGGCCCAGCTTTCGAAGGCACCATCAAGCAGACTGACCGGGACGGTGATCGTCGGTGGCTATCATTTTCGGTCGAGAATATAGGTGGGCACTAGGTCGCCTGGGAAAGCGTCAGCCGGCACCGATTGACGGTGCTGGTCGAGCACTCCAACAGCCTGGCCGTCCCTCGTACCGACATCCCCTTGGCCAGGCACTCGCGAATTCGCGCGTGCAGCTTCTCATCCCGTGGTCGCCCCTTGTAGACCCCCGCCTCTTTCGCCTTGCGGATTCCCTGGGCAGCCCTGGCCCTGCGCGTCTCATAGTCTTTCCGGGCGAAGGCCGCCATGAATTCCAAGAACATCTGGCATAGAGCCCGCGTCATCCACTCTTGCAGGCCATCGCCACCGTCCGCCGCCGGCCGGATTAGTGCATGGGTCAGCGGTAGATCGAGGGACACCACCTGCAGGCCCGCCCGGGCGATCCGGTCACGCAGCTGGTCCCAGGTCGCACGGTCAAGACGGGACAGCCGGTCGACAGCTTCCACCAGCAGCACGTCCCCAGGCTCGGCATCGGCCAGCAAGCGCAGTAGTTCGCGACGATCCAGCAGTGTGCCGGAAGCGTTCTCGACGTAGGTCGCCGCGATCCGGGCGCCGTGCTCGGCGGCGAACGCGCGCAAGGCCTCCCGTGCTCGGGTGGCGTCCTGATCGTCGGTCGAGGCGCGAAGGTAGGCACGAACGAACATGGCGGGCTCCGGTGTAGTCGTTTGGAGTATCGAAATATACCTGTAGTCGTTTGGGTCCGCCTGACTACTTTTCGCCACGTCTTCGGGTGGCCTGACGGGCGTATCGCTTTAGGTATACCCACTTGGCCAAACAGTGTGCTGCTGGTTCAACGTCTGATCCTTACCTCCACTGCTAAACTCGACGCTTTTTGCGCAATCAACATACGATCGAGACGCTAGCGATAGCACATCAGGCTCGCCTAAACCGCGCAATCAAAAGCCACCGCTTCGCCTCTACCGTTCGTCGGTGTCAAGCTTGCTGGGAACCCTTTTGCTGATTACTGTCTATCCATACAGTATCCTGAAAGGAGGTCTATCCCATGTCCATTTCGCGCCCCATCCCTCGTCTCTGCCACGGTTGTCCCGGTCGTTCTGTCGAGTACCAGAAGGTCAAGGCTTCAGGGAATGAGCAGGTGGGCCGCTATGGACATGCTTGGTGATGAGCAGGATAGCTTCGAACAGCAGCAGTCCCTGTTCCGCCCCACGGAGCTGACGTACTGCCGCAATCTCGTGGATCTGCTGACCGAGGAGCTCGACCAGGTACGTCAGTGCCTGGGGCAAGCCCAGCGTGCTAATCGGGTCCTGGTCGCCGAGCGCGACAACCTCGTTGCAGAACGTGACGCCTTCAAGGCCGAGGTGCAGCGTCATCGGTTGCGCTACGTCCAGTTCGTCCAAGAGGAAAACCAGCGCCACGTGCCCCGCGGTGACCGGCTCATTCCAGATGACCGCGACGATCCCCTCTCGCGTGCCCAGCGTCATATCCTGCGCCTGGAGTCGATGAACTCCGTCCTGCATGCAGATCTGTTCAAACTGCGTGCGCAGCTGCAGGTCATGCTCACCGAGCGCGGCAGCTCGCCGTCGGCGCCGACGGGGGTGCAGCATGGATAACGCGGCCACCAATGTCGTTGCGCTCGACTCTCTGCTCGACAGTCGCCGTGTGTGGCGCGGGCAAAGTCCGCATGTGGACGACGCCAGCACGCAGCCAACCGGACACTCGGCGCTCGATGCCCAACTGCCGCTCGGCGGGTGGCCTGATGCAGCGCTTACCGAAATCCTGAGCGCCCGACCGGGCCTGGGTGAGCTCACGCTCGTGTGGCCGACATTGGCACGCCTCACTGCCGCCGGCGAACGCGTCGTGCTGATCGCTCCCCCGTATCTGCTCTACCCGCACGCCTGGCTGCAGGCCGGCGTCGACCTCGGCCGGCTGAGCGTCATTGAGGTCCAGGGCAAGGACGTGCTGTGGGCCGCTGAGCAGTGTCTGCGCTCTGGTAGCTGTGGCGCGGTGCTCTGCTGGCCCAGCCGTGCGGACGATCGCGCGCTGCGCCGGCTGCAGGTGGCTGCCGAGACCGGACAGACCCTGGCATTCGCGTTCCGCCACCAGCGGGAAGCGGTCAACGCGTCACCTGCAGCGCTGCGCCTGGTGCTTGAGGGTTCACCTCAGCAGTTGCGAGTGCTCAAGTGCCGCGGCGGCAATCCACCGGCAACGGCGCTGGCGCATCGGGTCTGGCATTGAGGGACGACTGCCATGAAATGGGCCTGCATCTACTTCCCACAGTTCGCGCTGGACGGTGTGCTGCGCAATTGTCCTGACCCGGACGAACCCCTGGTACTGCTCCACGGGCCGATACAACGCCGGATCATCAAGGCGGCGAACCCGGCGGCGTTGGCGCTCGGCCTCCGGCCGGAGATGACCTACACCGCTGCCCAGGCGATCTGCCCGCAGTTTGCGACGGTGGAGTACGACGAAGCGGCGCTGAGGCGACAGCATGAGCTGCTGGCGGCGTGGGCGTACGGGTTCAGCTCCCAGGTGAGCCTGCACTTCGCCGACGCGCTGGTGCTCGAGGTGCAGTCGAGCCTGCCGCTCTTCGGGCCCTGGCCAAGATTTGAAGCGAGGCTGCGCCAGGAGCTCACGGCGCTGGGCTTCGGCCACCGGATCACCCTGGCGCCCAACCCGGTCGCCGCCCGGGTGTTGGCCAACGCCGGCGACAGCCTGGCAGTTCGGGACGACGCAGGCCTTGCCAGCGCTATGCGCACGCTGCCGGTGGCGCTTCTGGGCTTCGAGCCGGAGATCGTCCAGGCCTTGAGCCGCATGGGGCTTCGGCAGCTCAGCCAGGTGCTGGCGCTGCCCCGGGCGCAGCTCGCCCGGCGCTTTCCGCTGAGTCTGCTCAATCACCTCGATCAGATGCTGGGCAGCAAGGTCCTGCCCCTAGAGTTTTTTCTGCCCCCGACCACCTTCAGGCTGCGGATCGAACTCAACTTCGAAGTCGAGTCGACCCAGGCCCTGCTATTTCCCCTGCGTCGCTTGACCTCGGATCTGGCCACCTACCTCGCCGGCCGGGACATGGGCGCCTTACGCTTCACCCTGCGTCTCGAACACCGTGAGGCGCCGACGACCGAGATCGTGGTGGGTCTGCTGGCACCCGAGCGTGACCCGGCGCTGCTGTTCGAATTTGCCCGGGGACGCTTGGAGCCCACCCAGGTGGTGGAGCCGGTGCTCGCCATCGGCCTGGTCGCCGACGAGCTACCATCGTTCGTTCCTCAGCACCGCGGCCTCTTCGATGAGCGTCCACAACAGACGGTGAGCTGGGAGCAACTGCGCGAGCGCCTTCGTTCTCGCCTGGGCGACGACGCGGTCTATGCGGTGGGCGCCCAGGGCGATCACCGGCCGGAGCGTGCCTGGCGGCGCGACACGCCCTCGCTGGCGCTCCAGGCACTAGGGCCGAATCGGCGGCCTGGCTGGCTGCTGCCGGCGCCGGAGCCCCTGGATGTCGATCAGTCACGGGTCCTAAGCGGGCCGGAGCGCATCGAGAGCGGGTGGTGGGACGGTGAGGATGCCCGCCGAGACTATTACGTCCTCAAGCTCGCCGACGGGCGTACGGCGTGGGCCTTCCAGTCGCCGGCCAAAGGGCCGGGCTGGTGGGTGCAGGGGTGGTTCGCGTGACACCCGGCTACGCGGAGCTGCACTGCCTGTCGAACTTCAGCTTCCAGCGCGGTGCTTCCAGCGTCGATCAGCTGTTCGAGCGTGCCAAGGTCATGGGCTATGACGCGTTGGCTATCACCGACGAGTGCACCCTCGCCGGCATCGTGCGCGCCTGGCAGGCATCGGAGAAGCATGGCGTCCGTCTGATCGTCGGCGCAGAGTTTCAGGTGGCCCAGGGCCCCAAACTGGTGCTCTTGGTTGAAGACCTGCGGGGATACCAGCAGCTGTGCCGGCTGATCACCCTTGCCCGCCGACGTGCGGACAAGGGCAGCTACCGGCTGCTGCGCGAGGATCTCGACCAGGTCGCCGGCCTCGTCGGGCTCTGGGTACCGGAGCGGGATGCGGAAGCGGAGGCAGCGCGCTGGCTCTTGGAGGTGTTTCCCGGCCGGCTATGGATCGCGGCGGAGCTCCACTTCGATCAGGACGACCAGGTCCGGCTGCAGCAGCTCCAGGGACTGGGAGCTGCCTTGGATCTCCCCCTGGTGGCCGCCGGCGACGT
Source organism: Pseudomonas sp. LA5 (assembly GCF_028640825.1). Taxonomy (NCBI): domain Bacteria; kingdom Pseudomonadati; phylum Pseudomonadota; class Gammaproteobacteria; order Pseudomonadales; family Pseudomonadaceae; genus Pseudomonas; species Pseudomonas sp. LA5. Next base: position 5,337 of record NZ_JAQYZY010000042.1, on the reverse strand, counting down.
GCACATGCACTGCCGCGGGCGCCGGGCCTTGCAGGACACCATCACCGCGATCCGCCATCACGTCCCAGTGGCCGAGGCCGGCCAGCTGCTCTTCCCGAACGGGGAGCGTCATCTGCGTACCCGTGAAGCCTTGGCGAGGTGCTATCCGCCCGAGCTGCTGGAGGAGACCCTGCGCATTGCCGAGCGCTGCACCTTCAGCCTGGCCGAGCTGCGCTACCAGTACCCGAGCGAGGTCGTACCGGAGGGCCACACAGCCACCAGCTGGCTGCGAGTACTGACCGAGGAAGGCTGTGCCTGGCGCTGGCCCGAAGGTCTGTCTGATCGGCTGCGTGCCCAGATCGAAAAGGAGCTGCAGCTGATTGCCGACAAGGCCTATGAGAGCTACTTCCTGACGGTGCACGACATCGTCCGCTTCGCACGGCAGCAGGGGATCCTCTGCCAAGGGCGCGGCTCGGCCGCGAACTCTGCAGTCTGTTTCGCCCTAGGCATCACCGAGCTGGATCCAACCCGGATCAACCTGCTGTTCGAGCGCTTCATCAGTCACGAGCGGGATGAGCCGCCGGACATCGATGTGGACTTCGAGCATGATCGGCGGGAAGAGGTCATCCAGTACATCTTCCGCCGCTACGGCCGACAGCGCGCCGCGCTCACCGCGGTGGTATCCACCTACCACGCTGCGGGCGCCGTCCGGGACGTGGCCAAGGCCCTGGGGCTGCCCCCAGACCAGATCACTGCGCTGGCGGACTGCTGCGGCCGCTGGACGGACACCCTGCCGCCACCGGAGCGCCTGCGCGAGTCGGGGTTCGATCCTGATGGCCCCCTACTCCACCGGATCCTAGTGCTCACTGGCGAGATGATCGGTTTCCCGCGGCACCTCTCCCAGCACCCGGGCGGTTTCGTCATCGCCGATCAGACGCTGGATACCCTGGTGCCGGTGGAGAATGCCGCCATGGAAGGCCGGACGGTCATCCAGTGGGACAAGGACGACCTCGACGCCATGGGGCTGCTCAAGGTCGACATCCTCGCCCTGGGCATGCTCAGCGCCCTGCGCCGGTGCTTCGACCTGGTCAAGGGCTATCGGGGCAAGGAACTGACCCTAGCCACCGTGCCTCAGGAGGACAAGCCGACCTACGCCATGATCAGCCGGGCGGACACCCTTGGCGTGTTCCAGATCGAGTCGCGCGCCCAGATGGCCATGCTGCCGCGGCTGAAGCCCCAGACCTTCTACGACCTGGTGATCGAGGTGGCCATCGTCCGGCCGGGCCCCATCCAGGGAGGGATGGTCCACCCGTACCTGCGCCGGCGGACGGGTCAGGAGGAGATCAGCTACCCGCCGGCGCTGGAGCGCGTCTTCGGCCGGACTCTGGGTGTCCCACTGTTCCAGGAACAGGTGATGGAGCTTGCGATCCTCGCCGCCGACTACACCCCGGGCGAAGCCGATCAGCTGCGCCGTAGCATGGCGGCCTGGAAGCGACACGGGGGCCTTGAGCCGCACCGGGAGCGGCTGACCTCGCGCATGCTCGCCAACGGCTATACCGCCGACTACGCCGCGGACATCTTCCGCCAGATCGAGGGGTTCGGCAGCTACGGCTTTCCCGAGTCCCATGCGGCCAGCTTCGCTCTGCTGACCTATGCCAGTTGCTGGCTCAAATGCCACGAGCCGGCCGCCTTCGCCGCGGCGCTGATCAACTCATACCCCATGGGTTTCTACAGCCCCGACCAGATCCTGCAGGACGCCCGGCGCCATCGGTTGCAGATTCTGCCGGTGGACGTGACCTGCAGCGACTGGGATTGCAGCCTCGAGGCTGTCGCGGATAGCCCGCAGCCGGCGATCCGGATGGGGCTGCGGATGGTGCGAGGGCTGGCCGAGAAGGCTGGGCGCACGGTTGAGCAGGCCCGCCGGCAGCGGCTATTCCACGATGTCACCGATCTGTGTCTGCGCGCAGGCCTCGATGCCAAGGCCCGGGAGTGCCTGGCAGATGCGGGAGCCCTGAAGGGGTTGGCCGGGCATCGGTTCCAGGCGCGCTGGGCGATGGCGGCGATCGAGCCGCAGTTACCCCTCTTCGCCGAGGGCGCGGTAGTTGAGGAGGAGATCCAGGAGCTGGTCGCACCGACCGTGGGTGAAGACCTCCACTCGGACTATGCCTCGCTAGGTACCACCCTGGGGCCACATCCACTCACTCTGCTGCGGCCGGAGCTTACGGCCCGGCGCCTAATGAGCTCGAGAGAGTTGAGGGAGCGGCGCCACGGCCAGCCGGCCCGGGTAGCTGGCCTCGTGGTCGGCCGGCAGCGGCCGGGTACCGCCAGCGGCGTGACCTTCGTGACGCTGGAGGACGAGTTCGGGATGGTTAACGTGGTGGTGTGGCGAACCCTGGCGGAGCGCCAACGGCGGGAGCTGGTAGCCTCTCAGCTGATGCGCGTGGACGGCACCATTGAGACACGCGATGGTGTGCTGCATGTGGTGGCAGGTCGGCTGGAGGATATAAGCGAGCTGCTACAGGGGCTGGATACGCGCAGTCGTGATTTCCACTAGACCAAGCTCGCTATCTCTCTTAGCGCATAACATCAACGAGATTCCACGACCTATAGGCAGCAGCAAAGGATTGCTTAGAGACGTCGACAAGCTATTGCAGCTACGTGACGTGCAACGTCGCAGCTTTCAATTACCAGCTGCACCCTCTTCCGCTACCTAAATCAGCCAATCAGATTTTTCGCCAACCAACTTGTTACAACACGTTTCTCACCCAGAAGCAAAATCATACCTTCATCTGCGAAGGTAAAGCATGATCTGCCTCGCCTATCTTACCTTGTATATCTCTATCTAGAGCTTCTCCAGTTAGTTTTCTATGTGACTGGGGAGGCTCCAAGCTTCGGATAGAGACTAAAGAGCATTTGATAATCGTTATCAAATGCCAATAAGTCTAATAAATCCACTTGGGATCGTCTACCCTAGCAAAAGCGCCGATAAAAACTGCTTCTCGAAAGGATTAGCTTTTTTTTACCACTAGGAAAGTAGAAATTAGACCTCTGTTTCCTATAAAGAGCCAGGACAAAGCGAGTGAAAGATAAAGACGCAACCTATGATAAAGAAAAAGATTGCTTGCTAATCAATGTAAGCGAAAAGTCAGAGCTACTATACTGGTCTAAAAAGCTAGGCATATCCGCAGATATTCTTAAGACCATTGTTAGAGATGTAGGCCCACGCATTGATAAGGTAAAGGCGAGGCTTGGATCAAAGCGTTGACGCGCATAGATTCACGAATGACACTGCCATGCTTCAAAAAAACACGCGCCTTTTCTATTTTTTCATGAGGGCATAACTATTTTTTGACAATTCAAACGAGATGATGCGCGCCTTGCCGGTCACCCCGTCCGGCACTTCCTCTCAAGCGTATCTTCTCGATGAACAAGCTTCCTCAAATCACCCTGGCCTTTTGGGTCATGAAGATCTGTGCAACGACATTGGGTGAGACGGCCGGCGATCTCGTCTCAATGACGTTGGACGTTGGCTATGCCCTGAGCTCAGTCATCCTCATCAGCTTTTTCATAGCGACCCTGCTGGGTCAACTCTCGGTGCGCAGGTACCACCCGCCGCTCTACTGGACGGTTATCCTGGCCACCAGCGTCGCGGGCACCACGATGTCTGACTTCATGGATCGCACCTTGGGTCTGGGCTACGCGACCGGCTCAGCCATCTTGATCACGATCCTCGCCAGCATCTTCCTCATCTGGTACCTCAGCGAAAGAAGCCTTTCGGTGAGCAACATCACCAGTCGCAGGGCGGAGCTCTTCTATTGGGTCGCGATTTTGTTCTCAAACACCCTGGGTACAGCTCTGGGTGACTACTTGGCTGATGATTCGGGCCTGGGTTTTGCTGGCGGCGCACTACTTATCGGCAGCCTTATCGCATTGATGGCGATACTTCATTACGCGACCAAGATTTCGTCAGTTCTTATCTTCTGGATTGCATTCGTACTCACGCGCCCTTTCGGTGCCACGTTGGGCGACGTACTTACCAAGCCCCACGATCATGGCGGCCTCAATTTCGGAACCGTAGGCTCCTCGTTGGTATTGCTGTCGATTCTACTTGCACTGGTCATATATGCGTCAATGAACAATCAGCGCGCAATATCCAAGAGTCAGCCAACCTCGTCCTGACCCAAAGGTGCGAGCATTCGCAGGCGGAACAACAGGGATGCTTCGCTTACATCCCGCAGACATTGAGTCGAGTTATCGAACTGCACCCGCTCTAAAGAAGGCCTTCATGGCTATTTGCCGTCATTAAGCGCTATAGCGCGGATCGAAACCATACCTCTAGCCATCCCATGAGGCGCTTCGCCAAACACGGGCTACGCTATCTCAAGTGAACTTTTTTACTGGATGCAGTGTTATGACAGAAGTGCTTCAAGCCTCGGGAAACATCAACGTCGACCTGCCCTTCCTACCCTTCTCTCGGCCCAGTATTGGGCAAGAAGAAGTGGCTGCCGTCACTGAGGCACTTACCTCTGGCTGGATCACCACTGGCCCGAAAGCAAACGCGCTTGAGGAGCGCTTTGCCGCCTCCATAGGCGCTGCCCATGCCGTGGCCCTGTGCTCGGCCACCGCCGCCATGCACGTGACCCTGCTGGCGCTGGACATCGGCCCCGGTGACGAGGTGATCACCCCCTCGCTGACCTGGGTCTCCACCGCCAACATGATCACCCTGATCGGCGCCACCCCGGTGTTCGTCGACGTCGACCGCGACACCCTGATGGTCTCCGCCGAGCAGGTGGCCGCCGCCATCACCCCGCGCACCAAGGCCATCGTGCCGGTGCACTACGCCGGCGCCAGCTGTGACCTGACCCCGCTGCGCGCCCTGGCCCGCGAGCATGGCGTGGCCTTGATCGAGGACGCCGCCCACGCCGCCGGCACCCGCTACCAGGGCGAGTCCATCGGCCAGCGCGGCACCGCCATCTTCAGCTTTCACGCCATCAAGAACCTGACCTGCGCCGAAGGCGGCATGCTGGTGACCGACGACGCCACCCTGGCCGAGCGGGTGCGCCGCTTGAAATTCCACGGCCTGGCGGTGGATGCCTTCGACCGTCACGCCCTGGGCCGCAAGCCCCAGGCCCAGGTGCAGGAGCCCGGCTTCAAGTACAACCTCTCGGACATCCACGCCGCCCTGGCACTGGTACAGCTGGATCGCCTGGGCGACATCAACAGCCGCCGCCGGCTGCTGGCCCAGGCCTACACCCAGCGCCTGGCGCACCTGCCGGTCGCCCCACTTTCGCTGCCCGACTACGCCCAGACCCACGCCTGGCACCTCTACATCCTGCGCATCTGCCCCGAGCGGTGCGG
>NZ_JAQYZY010000041.1:0-4866 GCF_028640825.1 Pseudomonas sp. LA5 | reverse complement strand
CGCGCGGCCATGGCCGACGGCAGGCCGGCGCCCATGGTGGCCAGGGCGTTGTCCAGCAGCACCGTGTTGGGCATGTAGGCCTTGTAGTTGCGGGCGAACCAGATCTTGTAGATGCCGTTGTCCAGGGCGACGATGCCGTCGGACGGCAGCACGTTACGCAGATCGGCCACCAGGCGCTGCGGATAGACCGGGAAGCGGTCATCGGTGGCGCCTTCGGCGACATGGGCCTCGTTGGCTTCGCGGATGTGCAACAGGCGGTCGAAGTCCCAGGTGGGCTGGACCTCGATGCGCTCCTTGATCTCCCAGATGGCGTTGGCGATGTCGCCGACCACCTCGACCTGGGGGAAGTACACCGGATCGACTTCGGCGGAGCGGAAGTTGATGTGGATGACCTCCGTGCCGCCACGGGTCATGAAGAACGGCGGCTTCTCGATCACATCGTGGCCGATGTTGACGATGAGGTCGGCGGACTCCAGGGCGCGGTGCACGAAGTCACCGGCGGAGAGGGCGGCGTTGCCCAGGAAGCGCGGATGGCGCTCGTCGACCACGCCCTTGCCGAGCTGGGTGGTGACGAAGGGGATGCCGGTCTTCTCGATCAGCTGCCGGAGCACCCGCGCGGTCATCTTGCGGTTGGTGCCGGCGCCCAGCACCAGCACCGGGCTGCGGGCGTTTTCCAGCTTGGAGACGGCGGCGGCGATGGCCTTGGCCTCGGCGACCGGACGGCGGCTCAGGCTCGGCGGCACCGGCAGGCTCTCGGTGTGCTCGTCGGCGATGTCTTCCGGCAGCTCCAGGTGCACGGAGCCGGGCTTTTCTTCCTCGGCGAGGCGGAAGGCCTCGCGGATGCGCGACGGGATGTTGTCGGCGGAGGCGAACTGGTGGGTGTACTTGGTGAGCGGCGCCATCATGCGGCACACGTCGAGAATCTGGAAACGCCCCTGCTTGGATTTCTTGATCGGCTTCTGGCCGGTCAGCATCAGCATCGGCATGCCGCCCAGGTAGGCGTAGGCGCCGGCGGTGACCAGGTTGGTGGCGCCTGGGCCGAGGGTGGAAAGGCAGACACCGGTCTTGCCGGTGAAGCGGCCGTAGGTGGCGGCCATGAAGCCGGCGGACTGCTCGTGGCGAGTCAGGATCAGCTTGATCTGCGAGGAGCGCCGCAGGGATTCCAGCAGGTCCAGGTTCTCTTCGCCGGGAATGCCGAAGATGTATTCCACACCCTCGTTTTCCAGGCAGCGAACGACCGGATCGGAGGCCTTCATCATGAGTGTCGTGTTCCTTTGAAGAAGCGATGCGTGAGGGTTAGGAGCGATACAAAGGGCGTCGTATGGCAATTCCGTCCAGGCGACGCCGAGACTTCAGTCCAGTTCTTTCAAATTCGAAAGCGTGCTACCTGGGTCTGTAGGTTGTGGCTGAGCGTTATCATCCGGGTGCTGGACTGGGCGGTGTCTTCGCTGATACCCACGGTTTCTTCGGCGATGCCACGTACGTTGACGATGCTGCGGTTGATCTCTTCGGCGACCGAGCTTTGCTCCTCGGCGGCGGTGGCGATCTGCAGGTTCATGCTCTGGATGCTGGAGACCGCCTGGGTAATCAGCGAAAGCGCGGCTCCTGCGTCCTTGCCCAGGGTCAGGGTGCGTTCGGTGAGCTCGCCGCTGTCTTCTATAAGAGCGGTGGTTTGCCGTACTTCCTGTTGCAGCTCCTTGATGAGCGCTTCGATCTCTTCGGTGGATTGCTGGGTGCGCTTGGCCAGGCTGCGAACCTCATCAGCCACCACGGCGAAGCCGCGGCCCGCCTCACCGGCGCGGGCCGCTTCGATGGCGGCGTTGAGCGCGAGCAGATTGGTCTGCTGAGCGACGGACTTGATCACGTCGAGCACGGTACCGATCTGATTGCTCGCACCGCGCAGGCGCTGCATGGCTTCGGTGGAGGTGGCCATCTGCCTGGCGAGCAGGTCCATTTCGGTGATCGCCTGGTTGACCTTGTGATCCCCCTCGCGCGCCTGTTCATCAGCGCTGCGTGCGGCGGCGGAGGCCTGAGCCGCATTGGCCGCGACCTCATGCACCGTGGCAGCCATCTCGTTCATGGCGGTGGCCACCTGGTCGGTTTCGTTACGCTGCTGCAGGATGCCCTGGTTGGCGGAATCGGTGACCTGAGAAAGCTGTTGGGCCACCGTCACCATCTGAGTCGCCCCATTGCCGATATGGCCGATCAGGGCGCGCAGGCTGTCCACCATCGTTTGGGTACTGCGTTGCAGCTGACCCAGTTCATCCTGGCGACGGGTGTCGATCTGCATGGTCAGGTCGCCCTCAGCAATGCGCGTGGAGGTTTCCAGCACCTCGCGCAAAGGGCGTACGACCTGCCGCGTCATGGTCCAGGCGGCCAGTAGGGCGATAATCAGCGCCGCAATCAGGCCGCCCAGCAACTGCAGCTTGGACTGCTGTTCTTCTTGAGCGCGTTCCGCTACCTGGCGTTGATAGATCCGCTGGCTGGCTTCGCGCATCAGCGCGCTCTGTTCAGTCATTTCGGTGGTCGCCGCCTGGGTGGCGGAAAGCGCTTTGGCGAAAGTTTCCAGTGCTTTTTGATACTGGGTGAAAGACTGTTCGGCTTCGATCAGCGAGCGGCGTTGATCCTCGGACGTCGCACGCACCAATTCGTTGAGGGAGGTTGCTACTTTGTTCAGAGCCGTGGTTGCCGCGTTACGCGAATCATCCGTCTGTTGAAAGATATAACCACGGACCAAATAGCGAATATGCAGCAGCTGCTGATACAGGGTGCTGACTTTCTGCAGACTTTGTAGGTCGTTGGTGTTGGGGTTGCTAGAAAGTTGTCGGTAGAGTTGGCTTTGTAACTCGTTGAATGCCTCCAATGTCTTGTTGGCGGAACTCACCAATACACTACGTGTCGCATCCCGCTGCTTTTGGGTATCCACTACCTTGGTATAGGCGGTGGCATAACGCTGTATGGTCTCACGCATTGCCAAGAGTTCGTCCCGCTGCTGATTCGAGAGCAGCTGGGCATTGGCGTCGATCTGGCGATCAAGATCACTGATTTCCTTGGATAGGCGCTCGGCATCGACCTGCTCGCCCTTCGCGGTGAATTTCTCGAGATAAATTTGCGCGCTGAGCAGGGTCTTCTCCATGGCGTTGACTCGATAGAGATTGTCGCCACTGGCTATCATTCTGTTGGTGGAGTGGTTTCCAATGGCAGCTATAAATATCGTCAGTGCGACGATGATGCCAAAGCTTATCCCCATTTTTTTGCTGATGGATAAGTTTGATATGGCGTTGTTGATATTCATTTTTATTATCCGGGGCGTAAGAGCGTCATCTTGGTGAATGGATTGAGATGCATTGCCTGGTTCTTTGTTATCGATCTCGAGGCGCAACTCTGCTGAGCAATTAGCGGTCTTTAAAAAACGGATTTTAGGCCGCTGGACGTCAAGGTTGCCGAGCGGCCCACCCCTTGGGACGAGCGGTTATTCGTGGACGATGCGCGAGTGATCGCGGGTGTCCTTCATGAAGACGTAGACCAGCAGCGAGCAGGCGATGCAGCCGGTCACGTACCAGTAGTAGCCGCTCTCCATGCCGATGCTCTTGAACCACAGCGCCAGGTATTCGGCGGTGCCGCCGAAGATGGACACGGTCAGGGCATAGGGCAGGCCGACGCCCAGGGCGCGGATCTCGGTGGGGAACAGCTCGGCCTTCACCACGGCGTTGATCGAGGTGTAGAAGCTGACGATCACCAGCGCCACCATGATCAGGCCGAAGGCGCCCCACCAGGAGGTGACGCTACCCAGGGCGGTCAGGATCGGATAGGTGAACAGGGTGCCGAGCACGCCGAAGGCGATCAGCACCGGGCGCCGGCCGACGCGGTCGGAGAGGGCGCCGACAACGGGCTGCAGCAGCATGAACAGGAACAGCGTCGCCGCCGAGATGGAGGTGGCGTCGGTCTTGCTCATGCCCACCGAGTTGACCAGGTACTTCTGCATGTAGGTGGTGTAGGTGTAGAAGGCCAGGGTGCCACCCATGGTCAGGCCGACCACGGTGAGGAATTCCTTGGGGTGGCGCGCCAGGGTGCGCATCAGGGATTCCTTGGGCTTCTCGGCCTTCTTGAAGGAGCTGGTCTCTTCCATGCCGCGGCGCAGGTAGAGCGCGGTCACGGCGCAGGCGGCGCCGATCAGGAAGGGAATGCGCCAGCCCCAGCTCTCCAGCTGTTCGACGGTCAGGGTCTGCTGCAGCACGATCAGGGTGGCCAGGGCCAGCAGCTGGCCGGAGATCAGGGTGACGTACTGGAAGCTGGAGTAGAAGCCACGGCTTTCCTTGGTCGCCATCTCGCTCAGGTAGGTGGCGGAGGTGCCGTATTCACCGCCCACCGAGAGGCCCTGCAGCAGCCGCGCCAGCACCAGCATGATGGGGGCGGCGACGCCGATGGTGGTATAGCTGGGGGTGAGGGCGATGATCAAGGAGCCTGCGCACATCATGATCACCGAGACCATCAGCGCGGACTTGCGGCCGGCCTTGTCGGCATAGAGGCCCATCAGCCAGCCGCCGATGGGGCGCATGAGAAAGCCCACGGCAAAGATAGCGGCGACGTTGAGCAGCTGGGCGGTCTGGTCGCCCTTGGGAAAGAACGCCTTGGCGAAATACAGCGAGAAGGCGGCGTAGACGTACCAGTCGTACCATTCGACCAGATTGCCGACGGAACCGCTGAAGATGGACTTGATGCGCTGCGAGGTGGTCTTGGGCGCGGTCTGGCCGGCCGCGAGGGTAGCGGTGCTATCCACAGGGGTGTTCCTCTTGTCGTTGTTATTAGGGCGCTCGGGGCGTCGACAAGGGCTATAGCAGGGCGCGTGCCAGGTCGCGAAGCCGC
>NZ_JAQYZY010000040.1:0-92879 GCF_028640825.1 Pseudomonas sp. LA5 | reverse complement strand
TCCAGTGGGCCATGGACGGCCCATCTGGACCGACCCCGGAACGGCGCTGGCGTGAGCGGACCTGGAGTGAAGCGAAAGGCCGGATGGTGGGGCAAGCGTTTTTGGTTACTTATTTTGGCGACTGCAAAAAGTAACTCGCCCGGGTGGGCGAAACAAAAACTCTCCAAACACTCAATAACCAGCCATGGCACCTACTAAACAAGCGTGAGGCCTTGCAATGTTGGGCTTCGCTAACGCTCAACCCAACCTACAGGCGTCTTCTGCACAAGAGGTCGGATTGCGACGGTCGACCGCCACAACCCAACCTTCCCCTTACCCCCGCTGCAACACCCCGCGCATGGAGCCGAAATGCCCCGGGAAGGAACAGAAGAAGGTGTATTCCTTGCCCGCTTCCAGGGCCCCGGTATCGAAGGTCACGGAGTCCTTCTCGCCGCCGCCCAGCATGCGGGTGTGGGCGATGATGCGTTCGTCGCCCTCCGGCAGGTAGCCCTTGTCTTCACCCGCGTTCATGCCGGCGGCGTCGACGGCCGAGGCATCGGTGGAGCGGGTCAGCACCCAGTTATGGCCCATGACGTTCTTCGGCAGGCTGCCGTTGTGGATCAGCTCGACGGTAAAGGTCTTGCACGAGGCCGGGACCTGAATCGAGGCGCGGCTGTAGGTCATCTGGTCGCCGGCTTCGATCTGGGTGGTACAGCTGTCGGCGGCCCAGGCGCCGGTACTTCCCAGGGCGAACAGTGCGGCGGCAAAAAACGTGGATTTCATGAACCCTCCGGATGCGTGAAAGTCGCCAGTCAGACCGATGCGAGGGTGGCGGGTTCCAGCGGCCATGGCAAGGGCACGGCTTCGCTCTATCGCCTCCATCGAAACCTTTGCCAGGTCGCCGGGCCTCAGCTCTGGGTACTATCCCTCCATCATCCGCCAGCCAAGGACGCCCGCCATGACCCTTACCGCCCTGCTGCACGAGTTGTTCGCCAACTATGCCCAGGCCGCCAGCGGCAATGCGCCGGAGGTCGCTTTCCTCGCGCGATGAGGGTGCTTTGCTCCGGCGGAGCGGGCGGCTAGGCTAGGCGCTTTGCCTGCCTAGGAGTCCCCATGTCGCTGAAAACCGTCTGTGTCTTCTGTGGCGCCAAGCCCGGTGCCTCGCCTGTCTTCGCCGAAGCCGCGGCGCACCTCGGGCGCACCCTCGCCGAGCGCGGCCTCACCCTGGTCTATGGGGGCGGCAAGGTCGGCCTGATGGGTGTGGTCGCCGATGCCGCCCTGGCTGCCGGTGGCGAAGTCATCGGCATCATTCCCCAGAGTCTCAAGACCGCCGAGCTGGGCCATACCGGCTGCACCCGCCTGGAAGTGGTCGACGGCATGCATGCGCGCAAGGCGCGAATGGCGGAACTGGCCGATGCCTTCATCGCCCTCCCCGGCGGCCTGGGCACCCTGGAAGAACTCTTCGAGGTCTGGACCTGGGCTCAGCTCGGCTATCACGCCAAGCCCATGGGCCTCCTGGAGGTCGATGGCTTCTATGCCCAACTGGAAGGCTTCCTCGATCACCTGGTCGCCCAGGGCTTCGTCGCCGCGCCGCATCGCGCCATGCTGCAGGTGGAAGCTTCACCAACGGCCCTGCTAGACGCCCTCGCCGCCTGGCAACCCACGGTGCCACCGCGCTGGGCCGAAGCGGCACCCCGCTAGCGCCGGTACACCGCCCGTCCCGGATCTCGAACCCTCGCCGCTTGTGGCCTGTCGGTACTGACAGGCCCGCAAAAGTTACCGCGACGAGGATTCTTCCATGACCGATTTCCCCAAAGCCCCGATGCCGGAACAGCAGCAGGCCGTTCCCGGCCTGCAATCGCGCATGAATCCGGTACCGGATTGCGGCGAGCAAAGCTACAAGGGTTCTGGCCGGCTGGCCGGCAAGAAGGCGCTGATCACCGGTGGCGACAGCGGTATTGGCCGTGCCGTGGCCATCGCCTTCGCCCGTGAGGGCGCCGATGTCGCCATCAGTTACCTGAACGAGGACGAAGACGCCGAGGACACCGCCCGCCTAGTGCGCGAAGCCGGCCGCGAGGCGCTGCTGCTGCCGGGTTGCCTGTCCAAGCGCGAGCAGTGCCTGGCAGTGGTGGACCAGACCGTGGCCGCCTTCGGCCGTCTCGATGTGCTGGTCAACAACGCCGCCTTCCAGATGACCCACGAGACCCTCGAAGAGATTCCCGACGACGAGTGGGTCTACACCTTCGATGTAAACATCACCGCCATGTTTCGCATCACCCAGGCCGCGATAAAGCACATGGGCCCGGGTGGCTCCATCATCAACACCACCTCGGTGAATTCGGACATGCCGCGGCCGACACTGCTGGCCTATGCCACCACCAAGGGCGCCATCGCCAACTTCACCGCCGGCCTGGCTCAGCTACTCGGCGAGAAGGGCATCCGCGCCAACAGCGTGGCTCCCGGCCCTGTCTGGACTCCGCTGATCCCGGCCACCATGCCGCCGGAGCAGGTCAAGGAATTCGGCGGCAACACCCCGCTCGGCCGCCCCGGCCAGCCGGTGGAACTGGCGCCGGTCTATGTGATGCTGGCCTCGGACGAATCCAGCTACACCTCGGGCGCGCGCATCGCCGTCACCGGCGGCAAGCCGATTCTCTGACCAGCCCTACGCCCCGGCACAGGCCGGGGTCGCCCCTTCTTTCTTCCGTATCCGGAGCCCGCTCGTGAGCGACCATCCCAAACCCCCGCTGAAACCCCAACCCCAGACCTTTCCCGGTTCCGAAGCACGCATGGATCCGCAACCCGACAGCGGCGCCGCGAGCTACCGCGGCTCGGGTCGCCTGGCGGGCAAGAAGACCCTGATCACCGGTGCCGACAGCGGCATCGGTCGCGCCGTGGCCATCGCCTTCGCCCGTGAGGGCGCCGATGTCGCCATCGCCTACCTGGACGAGCACGAGGATGCCCAGGAGACCGCCCGGCTGGTCACCGAGGCCGGGCGCCAGGCCGTGCTGCTGCCGGGCGATCTGGCCGAGCGCCAGACCTGCCTGGATGTGGTGCAGAAGACCGTCGAAGCCTTTGGCCGCATCGACGTGCTGGTCAACAACGCCGCCTTCCAGCAGGTGCGCGACAGCCTCGACGAGATCCCTGACGAGGAATGGGTGCATACCTTCAACGTGAACATCCATGCCATGTTCCGCATCACCCAGGCGGCGCTGAAGCACATGCCACGCGGCGGCTCCATCATCAACACCGCGTCGATCAACGCCGACATCGCCCCGCCGACCCTGCTGGCCTATTCGGCCACCAAGGGCGCCATCGCCAACTTCACCGCGGGTCTGGCGCAGCTGCTGGGCGACAAGGGCATCCGCGCCAACAGCGTGGCCCCCGGCCCGATCTGGACGCCGCTGATCGTCAGCACCATGAAGCCGGACGAACCTGAGCAATTCGGTAGCAGCACGCCGCTGGGTCGCCCTGGCCAACCGGTGGAACTTGCGCCGGCCTATGTGCTGCTGGCGTCCGATGAGGCGAGCTACATCTCCGGTGCCATGCTGCCGGTGACGGGCGGCATGCCGGTGCTCTAAAGGTTTTGGCCGGGGTGCCTGGGTTTGCCCTCACCCCGGCCCTCTCCCGGAGGGAGAGGGGGCGATTGGACTCCGTGCTCCGTAGGCTGGGTTGAGCGCAGCGAAGCCCAATACGAGGTAGCCGGCAGTGTTGGGCTTCGACGATGAAGCCGTCTCAACCCAACCTACGGGGTTTCCACCCTGCGAATCCATGTTGGAGACTAGAAGCTTCGGTCAAACGCCCCCTCTCCCTCCGGGAGAGGGTTGGGTGAGGGCCGCATGGATGTCCTACGGCTGCAGGTAGCGCACCATCGCATCGCCGATCATGGTCTTGTGCCGGCGCAGCACGGCCGGTTCTTCCATGTCGATGTCGTGGATGTGGCCGAAGGTGTGCCGGTTGGAGACGCGATAGAAGCAGAACGAGCACATCAGCAGGTGCACATCCACCGCGTCCAGTCCGCTGCGGATATCGCCGCTGGCTTCGCCGCGCGCCAGGATACGGCGCAGGGCCTCCAGTGCCGAGGAGTTGAGGCTGGAGATGGTCTCGGACTGCGCCAGGTGGCGACCACGGTGGATGTTCTCGATGCTCACCACGCGGATGAAGTCGTCGTGGCTGCGGTGGTGCTCGAAGAGGAATTCCGCCAGGGTGCGGATCGCCTCCAGCGGCGGCAGGCGGTCCAGTGGCAATTCGGCCTCGTTGCCGCGCACGTCGCTGTAGAGCTTTTCCAGCACCGTCAGGTAGAGCTGCTCCTTGCTGCCGAAATAGTAGTAGATCATCCGCTTGGAGGTATGGGTGCGCTCGGCGATGGCGTCCACCCGCGCCCCGCTCAGCCCCAGGTCGGCGAACTCGGCCACGGCGGCAGCGAGGATGGCCTGGCGGGTCTTCTCGGGATTGTTCTTGCGCGGGGTACGGAGTGTAGGCGCGAGCGCCGGGGTGTCCTGCATCGGGCTGACTCTTGTCGGAGGAGAGGCGCGGGCACCCGCAGGTGCCCGCCTGGCTCAGAATTCCAGGGGCGCCGGACGGCCCTGGCGGGCCTGCAGCATGGCCGCCAGCCGGACCGGGCTATTGGCCGCGCCGTAGCCACTGTAATCCTTGCGCTGGAGGATTTCGAAGAAGAATCGGTCGGCGAAGGACTCGGTGTAGACGTGGAACAGCTCGCCACCCTGGGCGTCACGGTCGTAGAGCACGTTGTAGTAGGCCAGCCGACTGAGGAAGTCGTCGTCGAAATCGAAGCGCGCGCCCAGGTCGTCGTAGTAGTTCATCGGGATCTCCAGCAGGGGTACCCCGGCGGCCTTGGCCTGTTCCACCGCCTGGAAGATGTCCTGGCAGGCGAAGGCGATGTGATGCACCCCCGAGCCACGATAGCTGGACAGTGCCCGGGCGATGGCGGTGTTGCGATTCTCCGAGATGTTCAGCGCCAGGCGCACGCTGCTCTCGCGATTCTTCAGCGCACGACTCTTGACCAGGCCATAGGGGTCCGGGACCACCACCTCGTCGTCGGCGCTGAAGTCGAACAGGCTCTTGTAGAACAGCACCCAGCTGTCCAGCGCATCGGCCGGCAGGGCGATGGCCACGTGGTCGACATGGGTCAGACCGAGCCCTCCGCTGGCGCCGGCGCTGACATCGAAGTCGGTGTCGTAGAGACTGCGGCCGTCCACGCCGCGATCGGCGAGATAGATCAGGCTGCCGTCCGGTGCCCGCACCGCCGGGATTTCCCGCTCGTTGGGGCCGACCAGGCCGCGATAGGGCTGCGCCCGGTACTGCTGGGCACGCTCCAGGGCGGCCTGGCTGTCCGGCACGCGCAGGGCCATGGCGCACAGCGAGGGGCCGTGGGCCTCGAAGAAGTTGTGGCCGAAGGAGTAGGGTTCGGCGTTGAGCACCAGGTTGATCTCGCCCTGGCGCAGCAGGGTGACGTTCTTCGAGCGATGCCGCCCGGCCTGGGCGAAACCCAGCTTGCCCAGCCAGCGCGCCAGTTCGGCGCCATGGCCGTCGTCCACGGCGAATTCGAGGAATTCGGTGCCTTCCAGGCGCGGCGCCGCGGGCGGGGCGAACAGCGGCGCCGCGACCGGGGTCTCCTCGCGCTGCAGCCGCGCGGCGGTCTGCTCTTCCAGATAGAGCAGGGATCTCAGACCATCGGCTGCGGTGGCGCGGGTCTGGGCGGCGCGGAAACCGTCGTTGAAGATCTCCAGCGACAGCGGTCCCTGGTAGCCGGTCTGCAGGATGGGCGCGAGGAAACCGGCCAGGTCGAATTCGCCCTGCCCCGGGAAGCAGCGGAAATGCCGACTCCACTCCAGCACGTCCATCTGCAGCAGCGGCGCATCGGCCATCTGCACGAAAAAGATCTTGTCCCCCGGGATCTGCGCGATGGCCGCCGGATCGCCGCCGATGGACAGGGTGTGGAAGCTGTCGAGCAGCACGCCGAGATTGGGATGATCGACCGCCTTCACCAGGCGCCAGACCTGCTGCCAGGTGTTGACGTGGCGCCCCCAGGCGAGGGCCTCGTAGCCGATGCGCAGTTCGCGCCGGGCGGCGCGCTCGGCCAGCAGTTGCAGGTCGTCGGCGATCAGGCGCTCGTCGCCGAGGCTGTCGGCGGCGGTGTTGCTGCACACCAGGATGAGGTCGGTGCCCAGTTCCTGCATGAGGTCGAACTTGCGCTCGGCGCGGTCGAGATTGCGCTGCAGGCGCTCGCGGCGATTGCCCTCGAAGTCGCGGAACGGCTGGAACAGGGTGATGGCCAGCCCCAGGTCCTGGGCGCGCTGGCGGATCTCCCGCGGGCTGGCCCCGGAATACAGCAGGTCGTTCTCGAAGATCTCCACACCGTCGAAACCCGCCGCGGCGATGGCCTCGAGCTTCTCGGTCAGGGTGCCGCTGATGGATACGGTCGCGATGGAACGCTGCATGCCGGTGCTCCTGTGTTGGACGGCCACGCCGCGGGACATGCGGGCGGGTGGCGCGGATTCGTCGGGTCTGGCACCGATTATTCGTGGCACCGCGAGGCCCAACAATGGATTATGTACGAACCGGTTAGTTTCTGTTCGCTGATCGAACATTTGGTCATCCGGCGAATTGACCGGGCCCGGCAGCGCCTCGCACTATGGATCGCAGAGCCCAGCGCTCGTCGCTTCCGCCGCGTCGACCATAACAAGACAAACAAGAGTGTGCGTCCATGCCCCAGCTATCCACGTTATCCTGCGTGCCCCGTCGCGTCTGCAGTCCCACCGCGCTCAGTCGGCGACGGCCAGGCTAGGTCCTCTCGTCCTTTCCATCTTCGGCTCCCGCGACCCGAGCGAGTTCGTGCGCGGCGCTGAAACCCTCCTGGCCTGACAATAAAATTCCGGAGACAACCATGGCCACTACCGCCTCCCCCACCCCCGGCTCCCAAGCCAAGAAAGCCACCGCCAGCGGCTGGATCGGCTCGGCGCTGGAATACTACGACTTCTTCATCTACGCCCAGGCGGCGGCGCTGATCTTTCCGCAGATCTTCTTCCCCTCCAGCGATCCCAAGATGGCCATCGTCGCCTCCCTCGCCACCTATGGCGTGGGCTATCTGGCGCGGCCGGTCGGCGCCTTCGTGCTCGGTCACTGGGGCGATACCCGCGGTCGCAAGAACGTCCTGCTGCTGTGCATGTTCCTCATGGGCATCGCCACCATGGCCGTGGGCCTGCTGCCCACCTACCACCAGATCGGCATCCTCGCGCCCATCCTGCTGGTGGTGCTGCGCCTGATCCAGGGCTTCGCCGTGGCCGGCGAGATCTCCGGAGCCAGTTCCATGGTGCTCGAACACGCGCCCTTCGGCCGACGTGGCTACTATGCGAGCTTTACCCTGCAGGGGGTGCAGGCCGGCCAGGTGATGGCCGCCGCGGTGTTCCTGCCGCTGGCCTACTTCATGCCCGCCGATGCCTTCAACAGCTGGGGCTGGCGCATTCCCTTCCTGCTCAGCGCCTTCGTCCTGCTGGCCGGCTTCATCATCCGCCGGGAAGTCCATGAGACGCCCGCCTTCGTCAAGGAAGAAGCCAAGACCGGCACCGCCACCGTGGCCAGACGCTCGCCCATCGGCGAAGCCCTGACCACCAGCTGGAAGGCCATGATCCTGGTCGCGCTGATGGCGCTGATGAACGTCATCCCGGTGGTGGCCACCATCTTCGGCGCCGCCTACGCAGTGCAGCCGGCCTATGGCGTCGGCTTCGACAAGAGCGTCTACCTGTGGATACCGGTGGTGGGCAACATCGTCGCCGTGCTGGTGATCCCCTTCGTCGGCAACCTCTCCGATCGCATCGGCCGCCGGCCGACCATGATCGGCGGCGCCCTGGGTTCGGGTCTGCTGGCCTTCGGTTACCTCTATGCCATCAGCATCCACAACCTGCCGCTGGCCTTCCTCATGTCGCTGCTGATGTGGGGCGTGGTCTACCAGGGCTACAACGCGGTCTTCCCCAGCTTCTACCCGGAGCAGTTCCAGACCCGCTACCGTGTCTCGGCCATGGCCATCGCCCAGAACATCGGCACCATGCTCACCGCCCTGCTGCCGGCCCTGTTCGCCCTGGTCGCCCCGCCCGGCACCGACAACATCTGGCTGGTAGTCGGTGGCCTGGCCTTCGGCGTGACCTGCCTGTCGGCCCTGGCGGCCTACCTGTCGCCGGAAACCTACCGGGTGCCCATGAGCGACCTGGGCAAGCCGGGCGCCGTGCAGATGGACAAGCACGCCTATGATACGGCCCGTCAGGACAGCCTCAAGGCCAGCGCCTGACCCCTCGCGAGCCCTCGCCTGGCGAGGGCTCCGCCCTGCTACCCTGGTAGCCTTGCCGTAAGACATACGTTGTCATATAACTACTCGACCGAACGCCTCGGTCGCTGCTTTCCGATAATTCAAATAAGAAAGGAATCCCTCATGTCGCCTGCACCTTCCTAGCCGTACCTCGCACCACCGCCCTACCCGCCCTCGTCAGATGCCGCCTCCGCGCCGGCAGGGCACCCCTTACCTACAAGAACAAGGAATACCATGAGCACTCGACTCGCTTCCGGCCGGCTCACCCGTGCCTGCGCCGCCTTCGCCGCTCTCGCCAGCACCACGCCACTGTGGGCCGCGGACGGTTTCATCGAAGGCACCAAGGCCACGCTCAACCTGCGCAACTTCTATTTCAATCGCAACTTCGTCGATCCGGCCTACACCGCGCAGAACAAGGCCGAGGAATGGACCCAGAGCTTCATCTTCGGCCTGACCTCCGGC
Source organism: Pseudomonas sp. LA5 (assembly GCF_028640825.1). Taxonomy (NCBI): domain Bacteria; kingdom Pseudomonadati; phylum Pseudomonadota; class Gammaproteobacteria; order Pseudomonadales; family Pseudomonadaceae; genus Pseudomonas; species Pseudomonas sp. LA5. The sequence continues at coordinate 84,118 of NZ_JAQYZY010000040.1, read as the reverse complement.
TACACCCAGGGGCCGGTGGGCTTTGGCATCGATGCCCTGGGGCTGTATTCGGTCAAGCTCGACGGTGGCGCCGGCACCTACGGCACCCAGCTGCTGCCGACCCATGCCGGCAACGAACCGGCCAAGGATTTCGGCCGCCTGGCGGTGGCCGCCAAGGCCAAGGTCTCCAAGACCGATATCAAGGTCGGCGAGTGGTTCGCCGTGCTGCCGATCCTCAGGTCCGACGACGGCCGCTCGCTGCCGCAGACCTTCCAGGGCGCGCAGATCCACTCCACCGAGATCCAGAACCTGGAACTCTGGGGCGGCCAGATGCGCCAGAACAGCCCGCGCAACGACGCCAGCATGGAAGACATGTTCATGCAGGGCCGCGCCAATGCCACCTCCGACCGCTTCAACTTCGTCGGCGGCGAATACAAGTTCAACGAGAAGCGCACCCAGATCGGCCTCTGGTACGCCCAGCTCGAAGACATCTACAACCAGAAGTTCATCAACCTGATCCACTACCAGCCGGTGGGTAGCTGGACCCTGGGCGCCAACCTCGGCTACTTCATCGGCGACGACGACGGCTCCGCCCGCGCCGGTGCCCTGGACAACCGCACCGCCTATGCGCTGCTCTCGGCCAAGCAGGGCGGCGGTACCTTCTATGTCGGCCTGCAGCGCGTCAGCGGCGACAGCGCCTGGATGAGGGTCAACGGCACCAGTGGCGGCACCCTGGCCAACGACAGCTACAACTCCAGCTACGACAACGCCCGGGAGCGCTCCTGGCAGGTGCGCTACGACCACAACTTCGCCGCCTTCGGCGTGCCGGGTCTGACCCTGATGAACCGCTACCTCAGTGGCGACAACGTGCACACCGGCACCATCACCGACGGCAAGGAATGGGGTCGCGAATCCGAGGTGCAATACGAGGTGCAGAGCGGCCCGCTGAAGAAGCTGCTGATCCGCTGGCGCAACTCCAGCATGAGACGCGACTACAGTGCCAGCGGCTCCTTCGACGAGAACCGCATCATCCTCAACTACCCGATCTCGGTGTTGTAGGAAACGCGGGTGCGGCTGCCCGGGTGGCAGCCGCACCCATGCCCGGATCGACCAGACCCTATACTGTATAAAAATACAGACATCGAGGTCTGCCCGTGACCCAGCCCCAACGCCCGCCACGGGGTCGTGGCACCGCCAGCAATCCGCACAATCGCTTTGCCGCGACCCGCAGCGAGAGCGAGCACGACGGCTGGTACGAAGAAGCCACCCCGCTGACCTTCACCACCCGCGTGCGCCAGGAAACGGCCAAGACGGTGATCAGCCGCAACCAGTCGCCGGATGTCGGCTTCGATCGTTCGGTGAATCCCTATCGCGGCTGCGAGCATGGCTGCATCTACTGTTTCGCCCGTCCTTCCCATGCCTACTGGGACCTCTCGCCCGGTATCGACTTCGAGACCCAGCTGATCGCCAAGACCAATCTGGTCGAGCGGCTGGAGGCGGAGCTGAGCAAGCCGGGCTATCAGCCGCAGCCCATCGCCCTGGGCATCAATACCGACGGCTACCAGCCCATCGAGCGGCAGTACCAGCTGACCCGTCAGGCGCTGGAGATCCTGCTGCGCTATCGCCATCCGGTGACGATCATCACCAAGAGCGCGCTGATCCTGCGCGACCTGGAGCTCTTCGTGCAGCTCGCCGAGCGCAACCTGGTGCGCGTCGCCTTCAGCCTCACCACGCTGGACTATGACCTCAAGCGCATCCTCGAACCGCGCACCGCGGCACCCCAGGCCCGGCTGCGCGCCATGCGCACGCTGCACGAGCACGGGGTGCCGGTGAGCGCCCTGCTGGCGCCGATGATTCCCATGATCAACGACCATGAACTGGAAGCCCTGCTGGAGGCGGCCCGCGACCACGGCGCTCGCTCGGCCGGCTATACGTTGTTGCGGCTGCCCCTGGAAATCGTCGAGTTGTTCGAGAAATGGCTGCAGACGCACTTTCCCGAACGCGCCGCCCATGTCATGAGCCTGATCCGCCAGTCGCGCGGCGGGAAGAACTACGACAGCCGCTTCGGCATCCGCATGAAGGGCGAAGGCCAGTTCGCCGCACTGCTGGCCCAGCGCTTTCGCCTGGCCCGCCGACGCTTCGGCCTGGAGCGCCGCGAGGGCGAGGGCCTGGACTGCAGCCAGTTCGCCCCGCCGGGGCAGCAGCTGGGGTTGTTCTAGCACCGGCGCCGAACGGACTGCCCCTCACCCCAACCCTCTCCCAGAGGGAGAGGGAGAAAGGCAGCGCATACCCCGTAGGTTGGGTTGAGCGCAGCGAAGCCCAACGATCCAGCCATCCTCACTCCAGCCCTCTCCCAGAGGGAGAGGGGGGAAAAACGAGGCGCGCCCCGTAGGTTGGGCTGAGCGCAGCGAAGCCCAACGATCCAGCCATCCTCACTCCAGCCCTCTCCCAGGGGAGAGGGAGAAAGGCAGCGCACGCCCCGTAGGTTGGGCTGAGCACAGCGAAGCCCAAAGATACAGCCACCCTCACTCCAGCCCTCGCCCAGGGGAGAGGGCGAAAGGCAGCGCACGCCCCGTAGGTTGAGCTGAGCACAGCGAAGCCCAACGATCCAGCCATCCTCACCCCAGCCCTCTCCCACAGGGAGAGGGGGAAAAGCGGCACACACCCCGTAGGTTGGGGTGAGCGCAGCGAAGCCCAACAGCGTGGCATCCCTCACCCAGCCCTTCCCACCCAGCTGCTAGGCTAGACGGCTGTGTCCCTCTCTGGAGTCGCCATGACCGCCCCTATCCCGCTCACGCCGGCCCAGGCCGTTGCCGCCGGTATCGACTTCGCCGAACTCAAGGTCGATGCCAGCGGCCTCTACTGGAGCCAATACGACCCCACCGATGGCGCCACCCGCCTCTGGGTTCGCGAGGCCGGCGCGGCGCCGCGGTGCCTTACGCCGGCGGGCTTCAGCCTGCGCAGCAAGGTATACGAATACGGCGGCGGTGCCCTTTGCCTGGGTGACCAGGGACCGCTGTTCGTCAACGAAGCCGACCAGGCGGTCTATCGCCAGCCGCGAGAGGGCGGCGCGCCCGAATGGCTGGCCGGGGGCGAGGCCTGGCGCTACGGCGATCTGCACTGGGATGGCGTCCGGCAGCAGGTGCTGGCGGTCGAGGAGGATCGCCGCGAGCAGCCGCCGCGGCATCGCCTGGTCGCCCTGCGTGCCGGTGGCGCGCGCCAGGTGCTGGCCGAAGGCGCGGACTTCTACGCCGCACCGCGCACCAGCGCCGACGGCCGCCGCCTGGCCTGGATCGAGTGGGACCGGCCCCACCAGCCCTGGACCCGCGCCCGGCTGCTGACGGCGACGATGGATACCGCAGGACGCCCCGGGGCGCCCACCGTCGTGTCGGCCGACCCCGACGAATCGCTGCAACAACCGCTGTTCGACAGCGAGCAGCGGCTCTGGGCGCTGAGCGATCGCCAGGGCTGGTGGCAGCCCTGGTGCGCGTCCGCGGAGGGCTTCGCGCCCCAGCAGGCACCCGCGGCGGATCACGCGGCGGCGCCCTGGCAGCTGGGCGGTAGCAGCTGGTTGCCGACCGCGGAAGGCTGGCTGGCGACCTGGCAGGAAGACGGCTTCGGTGTGCTTGGCGAGCGCCGGGCCGCGGGCGAGACCCGCCACCTGGCCACAGACTTCAGCCGCTTCCGTGGCCTGGCCCTGGACGACAATCATTGCTATTGCATCGCCGCGGCGCCCACACGCCCCTCGGCGGTGCTGGCCATCGATCGCCGGAGTGGTGCGGTGGAGATCGTCACCGGTGGCGTCGCGCCCCTCGGCGACAGCGCCATCGTCGCGCCCCGGTCGCTGAGCTATCCCAGTGGCGACGGCCAGGCCCAGGGCTTTCTCTATCTGCCGGAACGGCAGGGCGAGGGTCCGCCGCCGCTGCTGGTCAGCATCCATGGCGGACCCACCTCCTGCACCTATCCGGTGTTCGATGCGCGCATCCAGTTCTGGGTCCGCCAGGGCTTCGCCGTGGCCGATCTCAACTATCGCGGCAGCAGCGGCCACGGCCGGGCCTATCGCCAGGCGCTGCACCTGCGCTGGGGCGAGGTGGACGTGGAGGATGCCTGTGCGGTGGTCGCCTACCTGGGCGCCCAGGGCCTGGCGGACCCGGCGCGCGCCTTTATCCGCGGGGGCAGCGCCGGTGGCTATACGGTGCTCTGCGCGCTGGCCTTCCGCGACGTCTTTCGCGCCGGCGCCAGCCTCTATGGCGTCAGCGATCCCCTGGCGCTGGCCAAGGCCACCCACAAGTTCGAGGCCGACTACCTGGACTGGCTGATCGGCGATCCCGAAGCCGATCGCGCGCGCTACGAGGCACGCACCCCGTTGCTGCACGCGGAGGGCATCCAGGCGCCGGTGATCTTCCTGCAGGGCCTCAAGGACGCCGTGGTGGTCCCCGCCCAGACCGATGCCATGGCTGCGGCGCTGGAGGCACGCGGCATACCGGTGGTGGTCAGGCGCTATCCCGACGAGGGCCATGGCTTTCGCCGGGCGGTCAACCAGGCGGACGCCCTGGAACAGGAAGCCGCCTTCTATCGTCGCTGGCTATGAGGAAGGCGCGCTCAGAAAGTCGGCCCGCGCCGACGCTGGGTGCGCCTGGCCCGTATAGAATGGCGCTTTAGCCGTCGAGTTCTTGCATGCCCTTCGTTCGCCGCGGTATCGAAAGCGTCGTCTCCACCTGGCTGGCCGGCCTGCTCTTGCTCCTGCCGCTGGTACTGACCCTGGCGCTGATCGGCTGGATCGTCAGTTTCCTCAATGGCCTGATCGGACCCAACACCACCCTGGGCCGGTTGTTCGTGGCGGTCGGTCATCCCTTCGTCGGCAATTCCCTGGCGGCCTATGGCCTCGGCACCCTGCTGCTGCTGGTGCTGCTCTATCCGCTGGGCCTGGCGGTCAAGCTGGGGCTGCGTCGGCCGCTGGGCTGGTTCGCCGACATGACCTTTCGCCGCATTCCGGTGGTGGGCAAGCTCTATGGCCTGGCCGAGCGCTTCGTCGAGTTGCTCGACCGCAAGGAAGGTGGAGCGGACATCCGCGCCATGAGTCCGGTGTGGTGCTTCTTTGGCGGCAAGGGCGTGGCAGTGCTGGCGTTGCTGCCCAATCCGGCGGTGATCGACATCGAGGGTCGCCACTATCACGCCGTGCTGGTGCCCTCGGCGCCGGTGCCGGTGGGTGGCGGGCTGCTCTATGTCCCGGTGGACTGGGTAAAACCGGCGGACATGGGCATCGACATGTTCACCAGCATCTATGTCTCCATGGGCATCACCCTGCCGCCAGTGGTCAAGGATCGCCAGGTGGAATTCATTCCCCTGGAAGAAGCCGTACGCCGCCAGCAGGAAAACGGGACGGCCGAGGAGCCGCCCCGCCCGTCCTAGAATCTGTTCACGGTCCCGCGAGCTAGAGACAAACAAGGCGAAAAGGGCTGAGGAAGCGGAGTTTACAACTGGTAAATGAGCATTCCGACCGGGCTGGCGACCCAGGCCCTTTTCAACGCAGTTTGGCCGACGCGCAGCAGATCGCGAATGGATTCTTAGTTCTGCACCGCCTGGACCGAACCGCCATCCACACGCAGGTTGCTGCCGTTGATGAAGGAGCCACGCTCGGACACCAGCAGGGCGATGGCCGCGGCCACCTCTTCCACCTTGCCGCGGCGCTTCTGCACGATGCCGGGCCGCTCTTCGTCGAGGAAGCTTTCGATGGCTTCCTCGAAGGAGACGCCCTTCTCCTTGGCGCGCTTTTCCATCATGCCGTCGGTCATGCCCGTCTCGATGAAGGCCGGCGACACGGTATTGCACAGCACGCCGTGGGCCGCTTCCTTGTACGACAGGTTCTTGATGAAGGCGGCCAGGGCGGCCTTGGCCACGTTGTAGACGGCCTCTTCCCAGTAGGGCTGGACGGCGTTTTCCGAGGTGATGCAGACGAAGCGACCCCAGCCGCGCTGGCGCATGCGGGGGATGGCGGCGCGGCCAACGCGCACGGCGGAAAAGAAGTCGGTGGCCCAGGCTTCCTCGTAGTCGGCATCGGCCAGTTCCAGGGGATCGCCCTTGGCGCCGGTGACACCGGCGGTGTGCACCACGATGTCGATCTGGCCGAAGCGGGCCTCGCCCTGCTCCACCAGCTGGTCCACCGCCGCCTGGTCGGTCATGTCGGCGGCGATCAGCAGCGTATCGCCTGGCAGGCCCTTGGCCGCCTCTTCCAGCTTGCCCTGCTCCAGATCGGAGAGCACCAGCTTGACGCCCTCCTCGGCCAGCAGCTTCGCCGTGGCCAGACCCATGCCACCGCTGGCACCCGTGATGAGGGCAACGCGCCCCTTGATTCCCAGATCCATACCGACCTCGCTATCAGATTGCTTACCATGCCGTGATCCGGCGTCTCTGATTCCGACTCGCCACGAGAGGCCGTTGCGCTTACCGTTCGGCGGAAAGCGCAACGGCCGCCCTGCCTGCCGGTCCAGATAGGCAAGACCCCTGGGAAAATCACGATGCACGCACCTCGCCTGCCCCTGACCCTCTTTCACGACGGCGCCTGTCCGCTGTGCGCCCGCGAGATCGCCTGGCTGCGCCGCCATGCCGACTCCAGCCAACTGCAGCTGGTGGACCTGGCCGCGCCGGACTACCCCGCGCAGGCGCCGGCCGATGCCCCGCCGCGCCAGGCCATGCTCGACCTGCTGCATGCCCGGGATGCCGATGGCCGCTGGTTCAAGGGCCTGGACGCCACCTACTGGAGCTGGCGCACCGCCGGTCTCGGTCACTGGGCGCGGCCGCTGGGCTGGCGACCGCTGCGGCCGTTGCTGGAAGTGGGCTATCGCCTGTTTCTCAAGCTGCGCCCGGGTCTGACCTGGCTGCCGCATCCGGAGGGCAGTCGGCGTTGCCAGGATGATGTCTGCACGCTGGAGGCGCCGCGCGATCGCTCGCGCAAGGGCTGACGCCATCGCTCGCCCGCACTCGCCACGGGCCTGACAGAGCACCGACCAACCCTGCTGGCATCCGGCCAGGGTTCGCCTGCACGCCTGTCTCGGCTAAACTGTGCGGCTGCTCGCGTTACGGATCCTGACATGTCTGCTGCTCTACCCGCCCGCGCCCTGGGCCTCGACTTCGGCACCTCCAATTCCACCGCTGGCTGGCTCCGGCCTTCCGGCGAGGTCCTGCTGGCCCTCGAAGAAGGCAAGGCCACCCTGCCCTCGGTGATCTTCTTCAACGCCGAGGAGCGCCGCCCGGCCTATGGCCGCCAGGCGCTGCACGAATACCTGGAAGGCTACGAGGGGCGTCTGCTGCGCTCGCTCAAGAGTCTGCTCGGCTCCAACCTGCTCAAGGGCGAGACCAGCATCCTCGGCAGTGCCCTGCCCTTCACCGAGGTGCTCGGCCTCTTCCTCGGCACCCTCAAGCAGCGCGCCGAACAGCAGGCCGATCGCCCCTTCGACGCCGTGGTGCTGGGCCGTCCGGTGCATTTCGTCGATGACGATCCGGTCGCCGACCAGGAGGCCGAGAACACCCTGGCCGCGGTGGCGCGCCAGGTAGGCTTCAGCGACATCTCCTTCCAGTTCGAACCCCTTGCCGCCGCCTTCGACTACGAGCGCAGCATCGAGCGCGAAGAGCTGGTGCTGATCGTCGATATCGGCGGTGGTACCTCGGACTTTTCCCTGGTGCGCCTGGCGCCGGAGCGCCGCAACCTGGCCGACCGCGCCGGCGACATCCTCGCCACCGGCGGCGTGCACGTCGGCGGCACCGACTTCGACCGCCAGCTGAGTCTGGAAGGGGTGATGCCGCTGCTGGGCTACGGCAGCGCCATGAAGAGCGGCGCCACCATGCCCACCAGCCACTACATCAATCTGGCGACCTGGCACACCATCAACGCCGTCTACGCCAAGAAGAGCGTGCTGGGCCTGCGCGACATGAGATACGACGCCCAGGACACCCGCTGCATGGATCGGCTGTTCAAACTGATCGAACAGCGCGCCGGCCACTGGCTGGCGATCCAGGTGGAAGACGCCAAGATCGCCCTGACCGACGACTGGCGCCGCACCCTGCGCCTGGATCGCATCGAGACCGGCCTGGCCGCGGATCTGGAGCGGCCGCTGTTCGATGCCGCCATCGCCCTGCAACTGGAACGCCTGAGCCGCGGCGTGGACGACCTGCTGGCCCGCGCCGACCTCGATCCCGCGCGGGTCGACAGCCTGTTCTTCACCGGCGGCTCCAGCGGCATCCCGGCGCTGCGCCAGGCCCTGGCCAGGCGCTTCCCCGGCGCCCGCCTGGTGGACGGCGACCGCTTCGGCAACATCGGCAACGGCCTGGCCATCGAGGCGTTCAAGCGCTACGGCTAGGATAGCCGCCACGCTCGGCGCCGGTCGCACGCTCGATCAGGCGCCGAAGGCGCCGTCGATGGTGTGCATGGCACCGGTGACGAAGCCGGCCTCGGGGCCGGACAGCCAGGCGACCATGCCGGCCACCTCGTCGGCGCTGCCGTGGCGCTTGATCGCCAGGAAGCTGTGCATCAGTTCCTTCATGGGGCCATCGGCCGGATTCATCTCGGTATCGATGGGGCCGGGTTGCACCACGTTGACGGTGATGCCGCGCGGACCGAAGTCCCGCGCCAGACCACGGGCGAGCCCTTGCAGGGCGGACTTGCTCATGGCATAGGCGGCCAGGCCGGGCAACGGCATGCGATCGCCATTCACCGAGCCGATGACGATGATCCGCCCGCCTGCCGGCATCTGCCGCGCCGCCTCGACCGCCGCGTGATAGGGCGCCTGGACGTTGATGCGCAGCAGGCGATCGACGGCGTCCGGCTCCTGTTCCAGGGCATCGCCGAACAGCGCCACGCCGGAATTCACCACCAGCACATCCAGCGGACCACAGGCGCGCACCCGGGCGATCACCGCGTCGCGGTCGGCGCTGTCGGTCAGCTCGGCGGTGCTCCCGGTCTCCGCGGCGAGGGCCTGGGCGGCGTCAGCGGAACTGGCATAGGTAAAGGTGACCCGGGCACCTTCGGCGGCGAAGCGCCGCACGATGGCGGCGCCTATGCCGCGACTGCCACCCAGTACCAGGATCTTCTTGCCTGCGAAATTGCTCATGGATCTGCCTCCTGATTAATGTAGTGAGTGCTACAATAAGCCTCTCCCGTTTGCTGTCAAAGTATTTTTGTAATGAGCACTACAAATAAATCCGCACCGCGTGGGCGGCCCCGCCGTTTCGATCCGGACGAGGCCATCGTCCAGGCCCAGCGCCTGTTCCATGAAAGGGGCTACGACGGGGTGAGCGTCGCCGACCTGACCGAGGCGCTCGGGATCAGGCCGCCGAGCTTCTATGCGGCCTTCGGCAGCAAGCTCGAGCTCTACCAGCGGGTGCTCGATCGCTACATTGCGACGGGCGCCGTGCTGCTGCAGCACATCCTGGAGGCCGAGCTATCCCTGGCGGAGGTCCTGACCCAGGTGCTGGAAGAGGTGGCGCGCAGCTATGCCGTCGATCCCCGCGCGGCCGGCTGCCTGGTGCTGGAGGGCACCCATTCCGACGATCCCCAGGCCCGCGCGGCGGCCGACCGTTACCACCAGGCGGCCCAGGCGCTCATCCGCACCCGGGTCGCCGCCTGCAAGCCAGAACGGGCGCAGGAGCTGACCGACTTCGTCATCACCACCATGGCCGGGCTCTCCGCCAGTGCCCGCCATGGGCAGAGTCCGGAGCGGTTGCTGGCCAGCGCGCGCCTGGCGGGCCTGGCGCTGACCCAGGCGCTTGCCGAGGACCGCTGAACCCCAGCCTGGCACCCGGGTGGCGCAGCAGGTGCACTCGCCGAATGGGCAGCCGCCAGGAGTACACCCGGCGAATCGGGATGGCGCCACGGGTCCGCTGCGACCTTTCGCCTGACCTGTTCATGCCCTGCCCAGGCTGACCGCGAGGCGCCGCTGGAGTAAGGTGGCGGCCTTCATCGCATCTTCGAGAGAGTCTGTCCCATGTCGCTGGAAATCGTCGACCATCCCGCCCTGGAAGTGACCGGTCTGCTGTTCGAGCCTGGCCAGGGCGAAGACATCGCCGCCCTCTGGCGGCGCTTCGCCGACCGCGCCGGGGAAATCACCGGCCGCGAAGGCGACGCCGAATGGTATGGCCTGAGCTGGCGTCAGGCCGGCGCCATGCACTACCTGGCCGCGGTGGCCACCGCGCCGGGCGCGCCCCTGCCCGCCGGCATGGTGCGCCAGGAACTGCCGGAAGGCCGCTATGCCCGCTACGTGCACCTGGGCACCGCGCCCAGCGTGGCCAAGAGCCTCGGCCGACTGTTCGCCGAGCTGCTGCCGGCGCGCGGCCTGCAACCCCGCCCGGGCGCCTGCTTCGAGCACTACACCGAGGCCTTCACCGGGGTGGATGCCCAGGATTCGCAGATCTACATCTACGTCCCGGTGTTCTAGCAAGGCTGCCTTCGGGCGGAGCGCCGCGCGACGGGCAGGACGTTCGTCAGCTGCGGCTTGCCTCCCGGCATAACCCTTTCCAAGCTGGGGGTATCGTCCGCAACTCCAGGTGCCCGATGTCCCTGCCCGAGCTCCAGTCCTTTATCGCCCGGCACGAGCGGATCTTCCTGCTCACCGGTGCCGGTTGCAGCACCGATTCCGGCATTCCCGACTACCGCGACCGCGACGGCGCCTGGAAGCGCCCGCAACCGGTCACCCTGCAGGCCTTCGTCGGCGACGAACTCTTGCGCCGCCGCTACTGGGCGCGCAGCCTGATCGGCTGGCCGCGCTTCTGCCAGGCGCGGCCCAACGCCACCCATCAGGCCCTGGCGGCCCTGGAGCGGCGTGGCCAGGTGGAGATGCTGCTGACCCAGAACGTCGATCGGCTGCACCAGGCCGCCGGCAGCGAGGCGGTGATCGACCTGCACGGCCGCCTCGACCAGATCCGCTGCCTGGGTTGCGAGCTACGCCTGCCGCGCCAGGAATTCCAGCAGTGGCTGGGCGAACTCAATGGCGACTGGCTAGCGCTGGACGCGGCTACCGCGCCGGATGGCGATGCCGATCTGGAAGGCGTGGACTTCATGAGTTTCCGGGTGCCCGACTGCCCACGCTGCGGGGCTCTGCTCAAGCCGGACGTGGTGTTCTTTGGCGAACACGTGCCCGGCGCGCGGGTGGAGCGCGCCTTCGCCCACCTGGGCCGCGCCGATGCGCTGCTGGTGGTGGGCTCGTCGCTGATGGTCTATTCCGGCTTTCGCTTCGCCCAGGCCGCGGCCCGCGCCGGCTTGCCCATCGCCGCGCTGGGCTATGGGCGGACCCGCGCGGACGACCTGCTGGCGCTCAAGGTGGAAGCCTCCTGCGCCCAGGCACTGGCCTTTCTGCTGGAGTATCCCGGGGCAGCGCCGGCGCTTACGCCGGCACGTGCCGAGGCCGTGGCGCCCTTCCCAGGTGCATCAGCGGACGCTCGATCCAGCGGTAGCTGAGCATCGACAGCAGGCAGGCGAGCACCAGCACCGGCGGCAGCAGGGCCATGAAACCGACGGTACCCAGGGTCTCGACCGACCCCAGGTTGAGCAGGGTGAAGAGGCCGTAGAGCAGCAGGCCGTGGGTGAGATAGAGGCTGTAGCTGATCTCGCCCAGCACCTTGAGGCCGCGACTGCGCAGCAGGCCGAAGAGGTCGTTGCCGGCGGCCATGGCGGCGAAGGGCAACGCCAGCGCCAGCATCTGCCTGAGGTTGTAGTCGGGCTGGGTCATGGCGTAAGCCACCAGCGCCAGCGACAGTGCCGCCACCAGGGGCGTGCGCAGGCGTGCCAGCAGCGCCGGCCGATGGACCTTGACGAACACCGGCAGGAACCCCAGCAGGAACAGCAGGCCGAAGCGCGCGCCCAGCACGTGATAGTGATAACCGGCGGCGACCAGGCTACCCACCAGCAGCGCCGAGACCAGCAGCGGCAGGCCGAAGCCACGGCGATTGAACAGCGCGGCGATGAGCGGCAGCGCCAGGTAGAACAGCGCCTCGTAGCGCAGCGTCCAGTGGGCGCCGGCGGTCATCCAGCCGCTCTCTTCCAGGCCGTTGAGACTGAAGCCGGAAAACAGCTCCCAGCTGAGCAGTTCGAGCATGAAGTGCTGGCCGTCGGCGATGACGAAGTGGGTGCGGATCAGGGTGAAGAGCACCACCACGGCCACCACGCAGAGATACAGCGGCATCACCCGCAGCACCCGTGAACGGAGCAGTTCGCTCCAGTCCGGCGTGCGCCGATAGACCTTTCCGAAGAACAGGTAGCCGGTGATCATGAAGAACAGCGAGACCGGCACCACGCCCATGTTGTAGAGCAGGTCGCTGTCGGGTTCGCGCCACTGGCCCTCGGCCTTGAGGTGATAGGTCAGCACGAAATGCAGGCAGACCACGGCGGTGGCGAGGATGCCGCGCAGGGCATCCAGCGGCGAGGAGCGTGCCAGGGTCTCCTCGGTGAGCAGCGGGCTGCGGCGCAGGGCGAAAGCCAGCAGCACCAGGGTGCCCAGATAGAGGGCGATGGGGAGAGCGACGTCAGTCATATCCGTGACCTTCTTGACAGGAACCGGCAAAGACCCGCCCCCAGACCGCCGGAGCGGTCGCCGGAGCGAGCGAGAGAAAAGCGCGACAGCCGGGCACGCTACCGCGCGGTACGCGACCGAGGGCAGAGGGACCGGATAGAAAGGAGAACAGCGACGAGCGGAAGGATCCGCTGCCTCAGCAAAGCGCGAGAACGCCCATCAGACAAGTCTTGTTACAGGCGTTCCCTTGGGGTCGACGTTTCGTTGCCCTGGCTCAGCGGCCCTGGCACAGGCATTGGTAACGCGCTACCGTTGGTCGGCTGCTCAGGCGCTGGAATACATCAAGGGCAATCGCATTGGCTGTTTGCTGCCTTTTAGGCTTCAATTGCAGCCCAAAAGGCAGCAAACGAATTTCTTATGTCCCTTGCTTCCGTTCTATTTCCCGACTATCGCCGCAAGGTCCTGGCGCTTCTTCTGCTCCATCCGGAGAGCAGCTACCATCAGCGCGAAATCGCGCGCTTGACCGAGACCCAGTCTGGCACCCTGAGCCGTGAGCTCGTCAAGCTGGTCGCGGCAGGTCTGGCCGTGAAGACGCGCGTGGGTAATCAACAGCACTATCGCGCCAATCGGGAGTGCCCCATCTTCGAAGAGCTGGCGAGCATCTTGCGCAAGACCAGTGGCCTGACCGATATTCTAGCCGAGGCGCTGAGCCCCATTGCAGACCAAATATCGGCAGCTTTCGTCTTCGGCTCGATGGCTAGCGGCAAAGCAAGCGCTGGAAGCGATATTGACCTCATGATCCTGGGTACCGTGACCTTCCGCGAAGCAGTGGCAGTGCTCTATCCCTGTCAGGAGACGCTTGGGCGCGAGATCAATCCCAAGGTATACCAGCGAGAGGAATGGCAGAGGCTGTTGGCGGAAGGAGGAGCCTTCATCACGGACCTGCTGGAAAAGCCCAAGGTGTTCGTCATCGGCGACGCTTCGTACCTGTCACAAGGAAAGACAGATGACCCTGGATAATCTGCTCGGCAAGAGTCTTGAGGCGATCACACCGGACCCTGCGAGCATCCAGCGCTTGCTGGAGGCAGCGCAACGCAGCTTGACCGATGCCTGTCTGCCAATACTGAGCAGCGAAAGCCGCTTCGATCTGGCCTACAAGGCAATCATGCAGGGCGCGAACGCAGCGCTTCAGGCCAATGGCTATCGGACCCTCACTAGCCGCCCCGGTCACCATCAGACCATGATCCAGTCACTACCCCGGACCATCGAGCTTGATACAGCGACGATGTTGGTACTGGATACCTTGCGCAAGCAACGCAACGTCATCGACTACTCGGGCGATCTAGTCAGCGATTCGATGGCGCAGGAGGCCTTGCAGCAGGCCGAGATCCTGCTCCAGCACGTCACGCATTGGCTGAAGCAAAATCGACCAGAGCTGCTATCGGATCGCGAGCGCTAGCAGCGCTCGCAATCCGACAACTGGCTTGCTTCAGGGCGCCAGTGTCCGCGCCACCACCGGGTAGTGATCCCATACCTGACCGTCCGCCAGGGAGCGCAGCAGCTTGACGTATTCGGCATGGGACCAGGCCAGCGGCGTCGCCGAATCGGTGCCCTGCCCCTGGGTGTAGCCGTGGCGCCGGTTGTCACCTACGCCGTCCCAGACCTGTTCGGGCAGCATCAGGCCGGCGTTGGCGAACAGTTCCAGGCCGCGAACGTAGGTGTCACGCAGCTTGCCCAGCGCTGCCGCATCCGGCTTGCCCTGCAGGACCAGACGCGCCAGCTCGTAATGGCCGCGTTCGCCGGTGAAGATCGGCCAGACCCGGCCGCGCAGTCCGGAGTTGGGTACCGGCTGCTCGGTGGCGGGGAAATTGATGCCGGAGCTTTCGCTCTCGCCATAGCCATCGTTGCCGTAGCGCCGCCAGCCGGGGAAGGTGCCGTTCACCCCCGGGTACTGAAAGCTGTACTTGACCCGCAGATTCTCCGGCAGGCCTTCGTCGTCCAGCACCGCCAGACTCTTCTGTACCAGGGGATCGCTCGCCGGCCGCACGCCGTAGCGCACCAGTTCGAGGAAGCCGGCGTCCAGCACCTGGTCCTCCGGCAGGCCCGGGCGGCTGTTGTTGTCCACCAGCTTGCCCTTGTCGTTGGGATCGTCGTTCTGGGTGATGCGCAGGTAGTAGTTGCCGGCGCCCAGGCTGCCCTGGGTGGTGGCCATGGTCTTTTCCACCTGGCCGGAATAGCGCCGGGCGGTCTCGCGGTAACGGCTGGCATTGGCTTCGTCGCCAGCATGGCGCGCCAGTTCGCTGGCGGTGGCGAGACCGGCGATCACCGCCGCGGTGGTGGACGGCGAATAGCCCCACTGCTCTTCCCAGCGCTCCTGCTGGGTCTGCGGCGGCCTGACCTGCCAGGTGTTCCAGCCCAGGTTGACCTGGCTGTCGCGGGCGAGGAAATCCGCCGCGGGCCTGAGCATGGCGCGGTACCAGCGATCGATCTCGGCGTCGCCCAGCAGGCCGCCCTGCCAGAGGCGATAGCCGAGCATGATCGGCATGGCGGTCTGGTCCAGTTGCACGCCGACCCACTCGATGGTGCCGTCGACGTGGGTCTTCTGCAGGAACCAGCCGGTGGCGCCCGGCGCGCGGACCTCATCGCCCTGCTTCTGCTGGTGGATGAAGGCGGAGCTGTCGGCCGGCTTGTGCGCGGTATTGGCGTCCACCTGCACCTGCTTGAGGTAGCTGAAGGCGACCTTGGGCGTCTGCCGGTCACCCAGCGCCAGCAGCGCCATGGCGCACTGGTAGAAGTCCCGTGGCCAGACCGCCTTGTAGCCGGTGGTGCCCTTGCCCGCCGGCACCGTTTCGCCCCAGGGGTTGGACAGCGAGGCGATCAGGGCGCCGGCGTGGGTCTTGTCTTCCTGGGCCTTGAGCACCAGGGCGCTGGCGTTGACCAGCTTGCCGCCGTCGCCGGCCTGGGCCTGCAGACGCGGCAGCTGGTCGAGGCTGGCGAGGTAGTCCTGCCAGCCGATGGCGTCGCCCTCGCCGTTGTAGTGGGCCAGCACCTTTTGATAACCGCGGGCCAGGGTGGCATCCGCCGCCGCCTCGGCCTGGCGCGGATTGGCGCCGAAGCCCACCACCACGTCCAGGGTGGTCTCGGCACCCTTGAGCGGCAGCCTGGCCAGCATGGCGACGTTGCCGGCCTGGTCGCCGGTGCTGCTGTAGGTCTGGGTCAGCTTGCCGTTGCGGCGCAGGTCGTCGAGGCCGTCGGAGCTGCCGACGAAGCCCACGGTGGGCGTCTGCAGCGGCTGGCTGGCCTTGACCACCAGGGCGTGCTCGCCTTCGCTGGCGTAGAGCACCCCACCCTTCACCGCGGCGCGGTCGTGGCTACCGCTGTTGGCCAGCGCCGGATCGACATAGAGATAGGGCTGGATGCGCGGGTCCTGGCTGCGAAAGATGACACGCATGACCAGGGTGTCCTGGTCCGGGTCGGTGAAGATGTGCTTTTCGATCTCATAGCGGCCCTGGCGGTCGCGGTTGACGATCTTGTAGGCCAGCGAGGTGGGCCGGCCGGCGGCATCGGTGGCCAGGTATTCGATGCGGCTGTCGGTGTCGTCGCGCTCCAGGTGGGTGAAGTCGGGTCCGCGGATCACCAGCTGCATCTCGCGCAGTTGCGCCTCGTGGATGAGTCCCTGCATGGTCTCGGTGACCACCCCCTGGGCCAGGGAGAACCACACCCGCGAGACGCGGCCGGTGCTGGCCTGGTCGCTGTAGGCGCCGTCGCGATAGGCCTCGTAGCTGGTGCCGATGCCGGTCTTGCCGGAATAGGACCAGAAGGGTGCGGCGCCGGGGGCACCTGGGGCTTCCAGGGCGGACGCCAGGGGCGTCAGGAGAAAACTGGCGGAACAGAGCAGCGGACGGACGAAGCGGACGGGCATGGGCAGGCGGGCCTTGTTCTGGTTGTGCCGAAAGTCGCATGGCAGAGGGCCTGACGGCCCTCCCCGTTCGTAAGCCTAGCCAATATTTCCAGAAGCGCTGCTCAGCCTTCGTCCCGCGCCGGTTGCCTGGCCGGCGGCAGGTACCCGGCCAGGGGCGAATCCGGCGCCAGCAGCGAGGTGCGGATGAAATGCAGGTAGCTGGCGATACGGCGCAGCGGTGAGCGATCGAAGTCGCCCGGATTGGGCTCCAGGTGGCGCTGGGCCTGGTGCGCCAGGGTGATGGCGTGGTCCACAGCGGCCAGGGCGCGGGCCAGGTTGGCGGCGTCGGGCTTGCGGAACAGTCGCACCAGGGCCCGTCCCAGGGCGCGAATGGCCAGGCGCCAGGCACGTTCTTGGCGATACCAAGGCAAGGGTGGCAGCGCGGCCTGCTCCAGGCGCAACTCGATGATGGCGTGGCCCAGCTCCAGACTCAGGAAGGTCCAGCGCAGCAGCCGGCGCTGCACCTCCGGCTGGCCGACGGTAAGCACCTGCACCTGGTTGAGCAGATCGCGCAAGCCGGAATCGAAGCGGCCACTCAGACCGGCCAGGGGTGCCCCGATGGCATGGATCAGCCGCTCGCGTAGGGCATCTTCCAGCCGGCGCCAGACCCAGGGCTGGCTGGGCGGCAGGAGCACGCTGACGGCTACCACCGCCACCGCGCAGGCCAATCCGTAGGCCAGGTAGGTGTTGCAGAAGACATCGGCGTCGTAGCGCGGCAGATTGCCCGGCAGCGCCGCCGAACAGAACCAGACCATCAGCCCGGTGCCATAGCCCGCCAGCCGGGGTCGAGTGATCAGCCAGGCGCCAGTGGCGGACACTGGCATCAGGACCAGCAGCAACAGGGCGAAGCCGTCGATCCAGGGCAACACCTGGAATTGCAGCAGTCCACCGGCCAGGGCCCCGACCAGGGTGCCACCGGCCAGTTGCAGGCAATAGCGGCGCGGATCGGCCGAGGTGGAGGCCAGCGCCGAGATCAGCGCCGCCGCCAGGGTGCAGGCCGCGCCACTCGGCCAGGCGGTTTCGATCCAGAACAGTCCCACGCCCAGCACCACCAGGGCGCTGCGCAGCCCGGCCATCCAGGCCACCGCGCGACTGGCCAGCGGCGTGAAGGTCTCGCGCGTCTTGGGCGCGGTGCTGGTCGGCAGGTCCAGCTCCAGCTGGGTATTCAGCAGCAGGTGCAGGTCCTCGGCGAAGCGATAGAGCAGTTCGGCGGCGGTGTCGTAGTCGAGGCGATCGACTGCGGCACCAGGCGCTGTCTGGCCCAGTTGCTGGCGACCGTCGCGGATCGCCGTCATCAGCATCTCGCGCTCCCCGGCCAGGCGCTCACTGAGGCGGCGCAGGTCACGCTCTTCCGGCAGGTGACCCAGGCCCGGCGCCAGGGCGGCGGCGATCAGCCCAAGGGCGGGCGCCAGCGCCTGGCGCACCGCCGGTGGCCGTCCGGCCAGACGGTCGAGCAGTTGATGAAGGGCATGGAAGCGGGTGTTGAGCAGCATGAGACGATTGCCCAGGGCGGCCAGCCGTCCGCTGCGTCGGCGCAGATAGGGCTCTTCGAAGACGCTGGCGCTGCGCAGGCTTTCGAAGCCCACGGAGTCGGCAGCGAAACGCGCACTGAGCCCGGCGAAGCGTTCGCCGTCGAGCTGGCCCAGCAGACCGTCATGGGCCATGGCCAGGAAATCGCGCAGGCGCTGCGCCAGGGTCCGGCGCAGGACGCCGCGGGTGGTCTGCGGCAGGATCGCCACGCTCACGACGCCGGCGCAGCAGATGCCCAAGGCGATCTCCAGCAGACGCCAGATCGCCTGGAGAAAGGCGCCCTGGGGTTGGGCCACCGCCGGCAGTCCGACCAGGCAGGCGGTATAGCCGGCCAGCAGGAAGGCATAGCTGCGAAAGTCGCGATAGCGCGCCGCGCCACGGGTGCAATAGCCGATCCACAGCACCAGGGCGCCGAGCAGCAGCACTCGCTCCTGGGCGAACAGGGCGATGGCGGCCACGGTAAAGGTCAGGCCGGCCAGGCTGCCGAGGATGCGATAGAAACTCTTGGCCAGCACCTGGCCACTCTGCGGCTGCAGGACGATGAAGACGGTGACCAGCACCGTGCTCGGTTGCGGCAGCTCCAGGCGATAGGCCAGCCACAGCGCCAGGGCCGCGGCCAGTAGCGCCTTGGCGATAAAGGCCCAGGTCTGGCCATCGGTACGCACCCATTCGCGAGCGGCACGGCGCCAGGCGTTGCGGCCCGGCCAGCGGGTACGGGAGAAGGCAGCGGCGGGCCGCGCGAGCGGCGGTGAGGCGAGAGGCATGCTGGGCAACGACGAGAGCGAGCGGAAGGGGGGAGGCGCAGCGCCTCGGCGGCCATTCTAGAAAGCCTCGCCCGCCCGGATTAAGCCGGGTATGGCAGCAAAGAGCCTTAACCAACGGGCGGGTAATGGCCCACAATGGCCCTTTCCACCGCCCTGCCCCGTCCATGGATCATCTCTTCAATCTGCGCGCCTTCGCCTGCGTGGCCAAGACCGGCAGCTTCACCGCCGCCGCGCGCCAGCTGGAACTCACCACCGCCTATGTATCCAGGGCGGTCAGCCAGCTGGAGCAGCAC
The DNA here is from genome assembly GCF_028640825.1 of Pseudomonas sp. LA5. Classification (NCBI taxonomy): domain Bacteria; kingdom Pseudomonadati; phylum Pseudomonadota; class Gammaproteobacteria; order Pseudomonadales; family Pseudomonadaceae; genus Pseudomonas; species Pseudomonas sp. LA5. Next base: position 65,091 of record NZ_JAQYZY010000040.1, on the reverse strand, counting down.
CTGCAGACCCGGCTGCTGCACCGCACCACCCGCCAGTTGCGCCTGACCGAAGCCGGCCAACGCTACCTGGTGCGCTGCCAGCGCATCCTCGTCGACCTCGATGAAGCCGATGCCGAGGCCCGCCACGCCCTGGCCGTGCCGCGCGGCCGGCTGCGCATCCACACCATGACCGGCCTCGGCCAGCACTACCTGATCCAGAGCCTGGCCGGCTACGGCGAGCGCTATCCCGAGGTCGACCTGGATCTGCAACTGACCAACACCTTCACCGACATCCTCAAGGAAGGCTACGACCTGTCGCTGATCCTGGCCGACGGTCTGCCAGACTCGGCCTTCCATTCGGCGCATCTGGGCAGCACCCACAGCGTGCTCTGCGCGGCGCCCGCCTACCTGGAGCGCCAGGGCCGGCCGACCACCCCGGCGGAGCTGGTCGGGCATCGCTGCCTGCGGCTGGTCAATCGCGCCATGGCGCCGGATCGCTGGTTGCTGGAAGGACCGGAGGGTATAGCCGAGGTGGCGGTGGATCGACCGCCCTTCCAGGTCAACACCGCCGATGCCCTGGCCGAAGCCGTGGCCAGCGGCCTGGGCATCGGCGCCCTGCCGCTGTACGCCGCGGTCGCCGGCCTGGCCAGTGGCCGCCTGCAGCGCGTGCTGCCGGGGCACCGGCTCTATGCCCTGGACATCCATGCGCTCTATCCGTCGCGGCGCTTTCTCGACGCCAAGATCCGCACCCTGGTGGACCACCTGCGCGAGACCCTGCCGGCCCTGCTGGAACGCGACCGGCAGCGGGTGGAAGGGAGCTGACGCCTTAAGGCCGTTGCTCGGGCAACATCCGCTCCAGGGTGCCATCGCGGCGGATCGCCACATGCCAGACCACCGCCGCCACGTGCAGGACCACCAGCCCATAGACGGCGAACTGACCAGCCACATGGATGCGATTGGCGAGGATGCCGAGGGCTTCATGCCGGGGAAAACCCGGCAGGGAAAACAGCCCGAACACCGGTACCGGCTGGCCCTGGCCGGCCATCAGGTAGCCGGTCACCGGCATCAGCAGCAGCACGGCATAGAGCAGGCCATGGTTAAGCGCGGCGAGCAGCCGCAGCAGACGACCGTCACGGGGATGGGCCGGCGGCGCCGGATGCCGCCAGCGCCAGGTCAGCCGGATCAGGATCAGCAGGAACACCGAGATCCCGGTGGATTCGTGCAGCAGGTACCAGAGGGTCCGCACCGGTCCGGGCGGAAAGTTTTCCGCCACCCAGACGAAGGGCAACAGCAGGCACAGCAGGGCGACGGTCAGCCAGTGCAGGGCCTGGGCGAAGCCGGTGTAGCGCGCGATGGCCATGGGCAGCTCTTCGTAGCAGAGGTATGCCGATAGTGCCCCAGGCAGAGGGCAAAAATCGCCTTGCCTGAGGATAAGCCGTGACCGTCCGTCAGAGATGGATCAAGGCAGCCAGCGCCAGCACCAGCGCCGGAATCATCACCACGGCGCCCAGCCTGAGGAATTGCCAGAAGCTCACCGACAGCCCTTCACGGCGCAGCGCGGCCAGCCACAGCAGGGTCGCCAGGGAGCCGGTGATGGACAGGTTCGGCCCGAGGTCGATGCCGATCAGCACGGCGCCGGCGATCTTTTCCGAGACATGGGCGGTCTGCACCGCCGCCCCGGCCAGCAGACCTGCCGGCAGGTTGTTGACCAGGTTGCTGCCAAAGGCCACCAGCAGCCCGGCGCCCCAGGCGGCGCGCTCCGGCGTCGCCTGGGCGACGGCCTGCAGCTGATTGGCCAGCGCCTGCAGCACCCCGGTGGTCTCCAGGGCTTCCACCAGCACGAACAGCCCGGCCACCAGCGGCAGGACGCCCCAGGAAATGTGCTTGAGCAACTCCAGGCCGCCGCCACGCTTGCAGGCCACCACCACCAGGAAGGTGGCGAAGCCGGCGAGAAAGGTCGGCAGACCCAGCTCCAGATCCAGCGCCGAGGCGCCGAGCAGGACCAGGATGGTCAGGATCAGACCGCAGCCGGCGATGCGTCCGGTGGTGGGCAGCGCCTCCACCGCGCCCCCCTCGGACAACCGCTCGGCACGCAGGACCTTGGCCTGGGTCGCCCAGAGGGTGAGGAAGGTCGCGGCGATGGCCAGGATCGACGGCACCGTGAACAGCGCCAGCCAGCGGCTCAGCTCCGGCATGTGCTCGGCGAAGACCACCAGGTTGGCCGGGTTGGAGATCGGCAGCACGAAGCTCGCCGCGTTGGCGATGAAGGCGCAGGAGAACAGATAGGGCAGCGGATTCTTCACCTTCGCCGCGCGAGTGGCGTAGTAGACCGCCGGGGTCAGCACCACGGCGCAGGCGTCGTTGGAAAGGAACACCGTGACCAGGATGCCGACGCCATAGACCAGCGCGAACAGCCGCAGCGCCGATCCCTTGGCCGCACGCACCGCGTGGCCGGCGACCCAGTCGAACAGCCCTTCCTTACGAGCGATCTCGGCCAGCAGCATCATGCCGATGAGGAACAGATAGACGTCGGTGCCCTTGGCGACGCCGTGCCAGACGCCGTCCAGCGGCAACAGGCCGAACAGCGCCAGCAGCGCGGCACCGGCGACGGCGAACAGCGCCTCCGGCAGACCGAAGGGCCGCGAGACCACCCCGAGGGTGGCCAGGGCGGCGATGACCCACGTCAGGACGTGGGGAGTGGTGATGATGGACCCCATGAAAGCGCTGTTCCTTCTAGTCGATTCGCGAAACCGGCCTGGCCGACCTCACCATTTGCGGCCATTGCGATTGGGTCCCAGCTGGGTCCCCAGGACGCCCCTGGCCCGCCATTCACCCAGTTGGGTGCGATCCGAGCCCCAGTCGACGGGCGCGGCGACGGGGCTGAGATGAGCGCTCAGCTCCACCTCGTCACGGTCTTCGCCGCCCTGCGCATCCCGGACCCGGACCTGCAACCGGCGGACGCCCTCCGGCACGGGTCGGTCCCCCTGATAGCGGCCCTTGCCGAGCGGCTGCAGCGGCCACCAGGGACCGTCGTCGCACTGCCACTCGCAGGCCGTGAGGTCGCTCTCGGCCAGCACCAGCACCCGGCACTCGCGGACCTCGGCCACGCCGGCGCCGTTGAGGCGGGCATCACCGGGCGCGGTGATCTGCACCCAGGGCCAGCCGTCGGCCAATTCGCGAAAGCGCCAGCTCACCGCCGGACCGTCCAGGGTGACCAGCGCGAATCCTACACCGCCTTCCTCGATCTGGCCGGTGGATCTGCAGGCGGCATAGAGCACGCCGCCGTCGTGGGCCAGTTCGTTGTAGTGGGTATGACCGATCTCCACCAGGCGCACCGGGCCCTCGTGCAGCAGCCGCGCCACCCGCTCGGCCTCGCCGGGCCCCTGCAGGTCCGCCGGATAGCTGTGCATGAAGACCACGCAGCGCTGCTCCAGCCGGGTCGCCTGGTGCAACTCCTGCTCCAACCATTGCACCTGCTCGCGGCCAAGGCGGAAATCCGGCCCGCCGGTGCCCGGTCCGCACATGTCGAGGAACAGGCAACGCACGCCGCCCACCTCCCTGGCATAAGGCAGTTGCGGCACCTGCAACTCGGCATAGAAGGGCCCGAGATCGCCGCCTTCCATGTCGTGGTCGCCGGTGATCACCGTTACCGGCAGCGGAAAGTCGTCCAGCAGTCGCTTGAGCAACAGATACTGCTCCGCGGTGCCATTGTCCGCGTTGTCCCCGGGCAGATAGACGAAATCCAGTTCGCTGCGCCCGCGCAGGCGCTGCAGGAGGGTCTGCAAATCCCGGGCATTGTCCGCTTCGGCGGTGGTCAGGTGCAGATCGCCGAGATGGGCGAAGGCGAGAAAATCATCCTGGCATGTCATTTCAGCCTCCCACCACCGAACCGCTCGACCGCGCCGCGTCCCCGGCGACGTGCTCGTCGCGGGTCTCCGGCATCAACAGCAGATAGAGCACGAAGCCCACCGCGGCGATGGCCGCCAGGGTGGTGAAGGCCGCCGCGTAGCCGAAGCGGACGATGATGATCCCGGCGATGGTGGCACTGATCGCCGCGCCCAGTCCCTGGGCGGTGGCGATGGCGCCCTGGCTGACGTTGAAGCGTCCGCTGCCGCGGGTCAGGTCGGCGACGATCACCGGCATCAGGGCGCCATAGACCCCGGCGCCGATACCGTCGAGCAGCTGCACCGCCACCAGGTAGTAGGGGCTGTCGGAAAAGGTGTAGAGCACGCCGCGGATCGCCAGCACGGCGAAGGCGAAGAGAAAGATCGGCTTGCGCCCGAAGACGTCGGCCTTGCGCCCCACCAGGATGGCCACCGGCACCATCACGCACTGGGCGGCGACGATGCAGACGGCCACCAGCGAGGTGGCGCTGTCCTTGCCGACGATATGGGTCAGCTGCTGGCCGACCGAGGTCAGCATGGCGGCATTGGCCAGGTGAAAGATCGCGGCCAGCAGCGCCAGCAGTTGCAACTTGCGATTGGCCAGCAGCGCCTGCCAGGCCGACACCGGCTTGGCGTCGCGGGCACCGACTTCGTCACCCAGCCCCTGGGCCAGGTCATCGTCGATCTCGTCCTGGGGCACCCGGACGATGGCGACGATGGAGGCCGCCGCCAGCAGCGCCATCAGCCAGAACACCACGGTAGGGCCGAAGAAATAGGCCAGGCCACCGGCCAGCGCCGCCGAGACGGCGTTGCCGGCGTGGTTGAAGCCTTCGTTGCGGCCGATGTGCCGGGTGAAGGCCTTGGGCCCGACGATACCCAGGGTGATGGCCGCCAGCGCCGGGGCGAAGATGGCCGCCGCGGCATGGGCCAGCGACTGGGTGGCCGCCACCACATAGAAGTTGGAGACGAAGGGCAGCAGCACGCTGCAGACGGTCACCACCAGGGCGGCGACACCGACCATGAGGCGCTTGTGGCGGGTGCGGTCGATCAGGGCGCCGGCCGGAGTCTGGGCGATCAGCCCGGCGATGCCGGCCAGGGTCATGATGAAACCGGCGGTGGCCTCGTTCCAGCCCTCCCCCGGACCGCGCACGGCGATCAGGTAGATGGCGAGATAGGGCCCCAGGCCGTCGCGGACGTCGGCCAGGGTGAAGTTCAGGGCATCCAGGGCATGGCGCGCGCGGCGAGAGGGTTCGGCGCTGGCCCCGGCGGTCGGGGAACGAGTTTCGGACATGAGCGGGCATCCGTAGCGAGATATAGGTCGCGGGACGCAGGCCCCACGGCACCTCTCGCCCCGGCCCGCCAGCGACCCACGGCATGACCCGCTGGGCCCCAGCCAACCACCGCTGCCAGGGGAGATTGCAAAATGTGACCGGAGCGAAGCGGCGCTAGTGCCGTGCCCTCAGGAAAGAAATGCCTCTGGCGCGGGACTTTCCGCACGTTTCCCACCCTGGCGGCCCGACGCCTCCTGGGTAACGCCGCCGGTCAGGCCACCCGTCGGCTTGGAAAGGCGTCGTCCTCGGGCTGGGCCAGGGCCACGGCGCTGCCCTCTTCGCTGCGCGGCCGCAGCATCGACAGCAGGTTGGCCTCGATGGTGGCGCACAGCTTGTCCATGGTGATCTGGTGCTGGCTGTCGGCGAAGGGCGCCTGCAGATCGCTGCCGATGCGCTCCAGCGCCAGCAGCATGAAGCCGACCACGGTCGACACCAGCGGGGTGAACCAGCCGAGGGTCGAGACCAGGCCCAGCGGCATGGCGATGCAGAACAGAAAGCTGAACAGCTGCGGAAAGCAGACATAGGGATAGGGCAAGGGGGTGTTGGCGATGCGCTCCATGCCGCCCTGCCAGTTGGACATGTCCACCAGGGTCTCTTCCAGCCGCGCCAGGCGGATGCTGTCCAGCCGGCCCTGGCGGTATTCGCTGGCGATCAGCTCGGCAGTGCCGGCAAGGATGTCGTTGGCGAAGTTGAGGCTGCCGTCGGCCAGCGCCAATTCGTGGCGGGCCAGATAGGGCGCGGCCGCCGCGGCCGGGTCCTGGCGCTTGAGCTGGGCGCGCAGGGCATGCAGATAGCCCATGTGCCGACGCAGCAGCACGGCCTTGACCCGATTCTGCGCCCTGCCCTGGTCGTCGATCAGGGTCAGCACCTGGCGGCCGAAGCTGCGCGAGCTGTTGACCATGGCGCCCCACAGGGTCCGCGCCTCCCACCAGCGGGCATAGGCGCTGCTGTTGCGAAAGCTGATCAGCACCACCAGCGCCGAGCACAGCAGGGTCAGGGGCGTGAGCGGCAGGTCGAAGCGCTCGTCGACGAACAGCATGGCGTCCACCGTCACCGCCACGTCCCACAGCAGCAGACCGAACAGCGACCAGCCGACGTAGCTGAAGGTGGTGCGCAGGAACTGGATCTTCTTCTGGATGGAATGGAGCTGGATCGGACTGGACATCTGCTACTCCCGGCGGCGCGGCTTCTCGATTCGCGGTTGCCCTGGCCGTCCTGTCGTCACGCCGCGAGCCGCTGAGCCCGTCGCCGTGTCCCCCTCCCTGAGAATGCAACCTGTTCGCGAGACTAGTCGGCGGTCCTTAAGTCAAACTTAATCCGGAGCGACGGGCGGATCATGGCAAAGTGCCGTGTTAGAGCCTTCGGCACAGGCCTCGACGCCTCTACCAGAAGCCTTCCCGTCCACCTGACCACCGATCGGTCGTGCGCCCGCTCCGCTCGTCCGGGTTGGCGAAACTGTGAGCGATCCTGCAGCCGCTCCTGTAGTCGTGGCCCTGATGACTCCCATAGCCAGCAGTGCTTTTGGGACGGCCACCGCCCTCGTTGGCGAAGGTGCCGTGCCATAATCCGGGCACCTTCGCCGTCCTAGATGCCTGCATGCCCAGAATTGTGAAAGCGAGCCTCGTGCTGCTCGCGCTCTTGGCCCTCTACAGTCTGCTCGGATTCCTGGCCGGACCGCGCCTCGCCCTGCACTACCTCAACCAGACGCTGGCCGAGCGTCTCACCCAGCCGGCCAGCCTGCAGGCCCTGAGCTTCAACCCCTTCACCCTGCAGTTGCACGCCGAAAAGCTGTTGATCGGTCCGGCGGAGCACCCCGTGGTGGCGGCCGAAGGCTTCTCGGCCGATGTGCAGTGGGACAGCCTCTGGCGACGGACCCTGCACCTGACCGAGGTGCGCCTCGACCAGCCCCAGGTCGATCTGCGCATCGCCAAGGGTGGCCAGGTCAATCTGGCCCAGCTCTGGCGCAGCGACCCCACCGCCACCGCCGCGCCGACCCCGGCGGATGCGGAGCCGGGCCAGCCCTTCCCGGTGCACATCGAGCGCATTGCCCTGGTCGGTGGCCGGCTGCATTTCCTCGATGCCCAGGGCGCCCAGCCGGTGGAGGCCACCTTCACCCCCCTGGACGCCACCCTGCAGGATTTCCGCACCCGCAGCGGCGACACCCCGGGCCAACTGGCAATGACCGCCACCACCGCCCAGGGCGGCCAGCTCACCTGGAAGGGCAGCCTGGATCTCCTGCCGCTGCGCAGCGAAGGCGACCTGACCCTCAAGGGCGTCAGCCTCGCGCCCTGGTGGCCCTATGTGCGCAACCAGTTGCCGCTGGCGCTGGGCAAGGGGCGCCTGGAAGCCAGCGCCCACTACCGCCTGGACCTGAGCAAGACCCTGCAACTGCAACTCAGCCAAGGCCGCCTGGCGCTGGACGACGTGGCCGTGCAGGCAGTGAATGCCGAACCCAAGGCCAGCTTCAAGCGCCTGGCCGCCGAGGGTATCGGTCTGGATCTGCAGAAGCGCGAAGTCAGCATCGCCCGCCTGCGCGGCAACGGCCTGGATGCCTGGGGCAATCGCGAACAGGACGGCACGCTCGACTGGCAGCAGCTCTTCCCCACCAGCGATGCCCCCAGCAGTGGCCCGGAGTGGCGCGTGAAGCTCGACGACGCCCAGCTCAGCGACAACCAGCTGCACCTGGTGGACCGCGTGCCCCAGGAGCCGGCCAGTCTCTATTTCAGCGGCCTGGACCTGGCGGTGAAAGGCTTCGACACCGCCAGCAGCAAGCCCTTCGGCCTGGAGCTCAAGACCACCCTCGGTGATCGCGGTCGCATCACCGCCAGCGGCCAGCTGGCGCTGACGCCCCTGCAGGGCAGCTTCGACGTCGGCATCGACGAACTCAACCTGCGTCAGGCCCAGCCCTATCTCAGCCCCTATGTGCGCCTGGAGATCCGCAGCGGCCAGTTGGCCAGCCGGCTCAAGGTAGCCCTGGCCCCGGGCGAGCCGCTGGGGCTGACCGTCAGCGGCGCGGCCCAGGTCACCCAGGTGCATGTGCTCGACACCCTGCACCAGCAGGACTTCATGCGCTGGCAGTTGCTGGACCTGCAAGGCATCGCCTTCACCCTTGGCAAACAGCTAGTCATCGACAAGATCGACCTGGAAAAGCCCTATGGCACCCTGGTGATCAACGAAGACCTCAGCAACAACTTCAGCGCCCTGCTGGTCCCCCAGCCGAAAACCGCGTCGAAGGACAGCTCGCCACCGCTGCAGATCCGCATTGGCGGAGTATCCATCAAGGATGGCAGCGCCGACTTCGCCGACAACAGCCTCAAACCTGGTTTCGCCACCAATATCCAGTCGCTGGAAGGCGGCATCGGCACCCTGGACACCGCCGCCTCCAAGCCGGCCGACATCCATCTCGCCGGCAAGGTCGATCGCTTCGCCCCGGTGGAGATCAAGGGCCGCCTCGACCCTCTCGATCCCCTGCAGCAACTGGACGTGACCGCCTATTTCCGCCAGGTCGAACTCACCACCCTGTCGCCCTATACCGGCAAGTTCGCCGGCTATGCGGTGCGCAAGGGGCGCCTCGACCTGGACCTGCAATACCGCATCGACGACGGCAGGCTGCAGGCGCAGAACCACGTGGTGCTCGACCAGCTGGAACTGGGCGAGCGGGTGGACAGCAAGGACGCCGTGGACCTGCCGGTGCGCCTGGCGGTGGCCCTGCTCAAGGACAGCCACGGTCGCATCGACCTGCGCCTGCCGGTGGCGGGCAATCTCGCTGATCCCAACTTCAGCGTCATGCCGGTGGTCTGGCAGACCCTGCGCAATGTGCTCAGCCGCGCCGTCCAGGCGCCCTTCCGCATGCTGGCGGGACTGGTTGGCGGGCACGAGGCGGATCTCAGCGCCATCGACTTCGCCGCCGGCAGCACCACGCTCTCGGCCCAGGCCCGCGGCGAGCTGGACAAACTGGCCGCGGCCCTGCGCCAGCGGCCGCAGCTGACGGTGGAGGTCAGGGGCCATGCCGGCGCCGCCAGCGATGGTCGCGCCCTGGCCGCCAGCCAGCTGGAAAAGGACTTCCAGACCCAGTACTTCAACCTGCTGCAGCGTCGCGGCGACAAGGTCCCGGCCGATCCCAGCCAGTTGCAGGTACCCGCCGCCATGCGCGCGCCCCTGCTGGAAGGCCTGTACCGCCTGCGACTGCAGGCGCAACCCCCGCAGGAATGGGATAGTCTTGACGATGCCACCCGCACGGCGCGCCTGCGCCAGGCGGTGCTCGAAGCCTGGAGTGGCAACGACGGCCTACTGCGCAGCCTGGCCCAGCAGCGCGCGGGCGCCATCAAGACCTATCTGGTGGACACGGCGAAACTGGATGCCCAGCGGGTCTATCTGCTGGACGTCAGCACTCAAGCCCAATCCGGTGAATCGCCCACGGCCGCGCAGTTGCAGCTCGGGGTGCTCTGACCGGTCAGGAGACCCCCATGCGTTGCCTGCTCGCCGCCCTCACCCTGCTGGTCGCCACCGGCGCCGCCGCCGATTCCATGAGGTGCGGCAACGCCCTGGTCAGCCGGGGCGATCGCGCCTTCGAAGTGCTGCAGAAATGCGGCGAACCCGCCCACCGCGACCTGGTGGGCTACGAACTGGGCCGCAACGAACGCCGCGAGGCGGTGATCGAGGAATGGGTGTACGGCCCGAAGAACGGCGCCAACTACATCCTCACCTTCGAAGCCAATCGCCTCACCCGCATCGAGTTCCAGCGCCAATGAATCTGCGCCCCCTGCTGTTGCTGCTCCTGCTCGCCACCGGCACCAGCCAGGCCGCGTCGCTGCGTTGCGGCAGCGCCCTGGTCTCCACCGGCTCCACCACCCACGAGGTTCGCGGCAAGTGCGGCGAGCCGCTGAGCGTCACGCCCCTGGGCGAACGCCAGGTCACCGACGGCTATGGCTATCGCCAGGTGGAATTCGTCGAGGAATGGGCCTACGGTCCCTGGAACGGCATGCTGCATTTCCTTACCTTCCGCGGCGGCCGCCTGGATCAGGTAGACAGCAAGAGAGCCAACTGAGGCGACTTGCCTTGAATGATTCGCGTGGACGAGGCTGCGCCGTCGTCCACCCTACAGCCTGTAGCGTGGAAAACCGCGCAGCCTTTTCCACTGAAGCGTCGTAGTCACGTAGGTTGGGTTGAGACGGCTCCATCGTCGAAGCCCAACGAGGATGTTCAATCCTGGGCACCGTTGGGCTTCGCTGCGCTCAACCCAACCTACGGCTCAACCCGGTAGACTCGCTACGTAGCGTGGAAAACCGCAGAGCGTTTTCCACTGATAAGGTCAACTTCACTGCAGTCCATACACCGCATGTAACCGCCCCCTCTCCCCCTGGGAGAGGGCTGGGGTGAGGGACGCTTCGTAGGTTGGGTTGAGCGCCAGCGAAGCCCAACACCACCCAAGGCCCAGCCCCGCCGTTGGGCCCCGAGCCATGGAAACCATGACCGCGCCAGCCCTCACTTCTCCCGCAGATGAATCCCCAGATCGGTCCGCCCCGGCGCCAGCTCGGGCTTCAGGGTAAGTGCCGGAATCTCGTAATCCCCACCATTCTGCCGCCGGAACGCCAGGGGCGTGTCCGTGGCCAGTCCATCCAGCCGTGCCCCATAGGCCTGGCACAGTCGCTCGAAGCCGGCGGCGTCCAGCTTGCTCGTGCGATAGACCGGAAACGGCGGTAGCACGCTGAAGCCGGGATAGAAGAGGATGCCGTGCTGGATGGGAAAGAGGATGTCATCCAGCGCGCCATTGATGCCGCGCTCGCTGTAATGCGACGCCCAGCCGCCACAGGTCACCACCAGCATGGCGCGCTTGTCGGCCAGGGTGCCTTCGCCATAGCGGTCACCCCAGTGAGTGTCGCTGTGCTCGCCGACGCCATAGGCGAAGCCGCAGGCATAGACGCGTTCCACCCAGCCCTTGAGGATGGCCGGCAAGGAAAACCACCACAGCGGAAATTGCAGGATCAGCACATCGGCCCACAGCAACTTGGCCTGCTCGGCGGCGATATCCGCCGGTTGCTGGCCGGCGGCATAGGCCTGCTGCGAATCCAGGACCGCATCGAAGCGTGCCCCAGGCGCCAGGTGTGGCGCGTCCGCAGCATCCAGGGTGGCCTTCCAGTGCAGGGCATAGAGATCGGAGACCCGGACCTCATGGCCGGCCGCCTGCAGATGGGCCACGGCGAAATCGCGCAGCGCACCGTTGAGCGATCGGGGTTCGGGATGGGCGTAGACCAGCAGGACCTTCATGGCACGTACCTCTCGAGGGAAAGGAGGCCAGGCTAGGTGACGGCGGAGTTATGCTGGAAATGAATTACCGAAACAGTGGCCATTGCCATGCACAATAGCTTGCGCCGCCTCGATCTCAATCTGCTGGTGACTCTCGACGCCCTCCTGGTGGAATTCAACGTCACCCGCGCCGCGCGCCGCCTGAATCTGGCGCAGCCCACCGTCAGCCTGCAGCTGGGTCGGCTGCGCCAGCTGCTGGACAATCCCCTGCTGCTACCTGGGCCGCGCGGCATGCGACCCACGGCGCGCGCGGCGGCGCTGCGTGAACCCTTGCGCCAGGCGCTGGCAGCCCTGGACGAGGCCTTGGCACCGGCCGCCCCCTTCGAACCGGCTCGCGCCGAGCGAACCTGGCGCATCGCCGCCAGCGACCACAGTGCCACCACCCTGCTCACCCCGCTGCTGGCTGACCTGCGCCAGCAGGCGCCCGGCATCCGCCTGGCGCTGCTGGACAAGAAGCCGGCGTTGCTCGCCGAGCAACTGGAGGGGGATCGCCTGGACCTGGCGCTGGACGTGGCCGATACCGCCGCAGCGGGTCTGCGTCAGCGGCTGCTGTTCACCGAACACTATCTGCTGGCGGGCCGGCGCGGCCATCCGGCGCTGCAGCAACCTGTGTCCCTGGAAACCTTCTGCCAACTGGATCAGGCGCTGGTTTCGCCGAGCGGTGGCGGCTTCGCCAGCGTCACTGACCGGTTGCTGGCGGAACAGGGCCGCGAACGGCGGGTGGTGCTGTCGGTGCCCCACTTCGCCACCCTGGCCAGTGTCCTCCTGGTCAGCGATCTGGTGGCCCTGCTGCCCGCCCAGATCGCCCTGAACCATCCCGGTCTCCAGGTCCAGCCGCCCCCCTGGCCATCCTGGGCTTCGACATGCTGCTGCTCTGGCCCGAACGCCTGCACCGCGATCCAGCCCATGCCTGGCTGCGCGAACGGATCGTCGCCAGCCTCGTGAGCTGAACGCCCGCCTGACCAATCGACTCTCTGCATGGAGGGCATACAGCGGCTTGGCTGTTCGCCCCGGCCCTGGCCCGGCATCCTTGGTCACCTCGTACGAACGCGGCACGACTGCCCGCAGTCACATGCTTCGTCACTGTCCCTTCCGGAGTCCTCCATGGCCAAGCTACGTCTCTTCACCTCGCCATCTGCCTTTCCCAACCCGCAACGGCTGCGGCTGTTCATCCAGGAAAAGGGCATCGCCGACCAATTCGAGGAGGTCATCCTGAAGATGGCGCCCGAAGGCGAGCAACGCCAGTGGCAGCATCTCAAGCGCAATCCCTGGGGCGAGACGCCGACCCTGGAACTCGCCGACGGCGGCTACCTGGCCGAGAGCGCGGCCATCGCCCGCTATCTGGACAACAGCTATCCCGGCCGCAAGGTAATGGGCGAAACGCCGCTGGAGCAGGGCCAGGACGCCATGTGGAATGACCGCATCTTCATCCATGTGCTCTATCGCATCGTGACCATGTTCCATGTGCAGCACGAAGGCCTCGGCCACAAGCTGGAGCTGACCCACAATCCGCAGTGGGGCGAGCATTGCCGCAAGGAAGCCCTGATGCACGCGGCGCTGGTGGATCGGCACCTGGCGGATGGTCGCGAGTGGCTGCTGGGCGGCGCGGCGCCGACCTTTGCCGACATCACCCTGTGCACCGCCATCGCCTTCTCCAAGTTCCCCACCAACCAGACGCCGCTGGACGAGCGCTTCGAGCACCTGGCGGCCTTCTGGGCGCGCTGGCAGCAGCGCGACAGCTTCCGCGCGGCCTATGCCGACGGCAACAGCGGACTGGACGAACTGGCGGCCCTGGCGCGCGGCTGATTCCGTTCAGACCGCCGATCTGCCTGGGTCGAGGCCCCGTAGCGTGGAAAACGGCGCAGCCTTTTCCACTGGACTGACCGCTAACCACCCCCTCTCCCCTGGGAGAGGGCCGGGGTGAGGGTCGTACCCACCTGACTCGCTAGCCGAGCCGCTCGCGCAATACCGCCAGGGCCACCTCCGGCCCACCGACGACGATGCTGGCCGGTACCGCCAGCATCAGGTTCAGCGGCAGGCCGAATTCCTCCAGCGTCCAGCCGTCACGGTCCAGCAGCCCCACGCCTACCCACTCGGGATGTCGCGCGCGAATCCGCTCGGCCAGGCTGCCCGCCTCCGGGACATAGCCCACCACCGGCTTGCCCAGCGCTACCGCATAGCCCACCTCGAAACAGGTGCCGCTGTCAGGCTCGGCGCCGCGAAAGAAATCCAGGCTGGCCAGGACGCCATCCGCCTGCTCGATCAGCGCCAGATTCGCCCGATAGATCCAGGCCGCCTGCTCCCCTGGTTCGGTCAGCCTCGGGGGAAGGGCGTTGTCCAGCGGAAACAGCCCCGTGCAGCCATGACGGGCGCACAGCGCCTTGAGCGCGTCGCCCTGGGCGACGGCATCGGGCCGGAAGACTTCGGGACCGGCGAGATAGATACAGGGTGGCATGGCAGGACCTCGCGAAATGGCCAGTGTAGAGGGTGGGCGATACCCCGTCTGCCTGACGAGGTTTCGTGGCCGCCCTGCCACTCGTGCTGTCGGCATGACCGTTGGCGCAATAACCAATCCGCCCGGCCCCAGCTGTATACGTTTTGAAAGCTAGACCTTTTAACATCGGCGCACCTTGAGAGCCTGAATCCTCCGCTGTCCGGAATCGGCTCGCCTCCTGGGCATGCTCGCTTCGGTGTCGCCTGATGTCTGGCCGTTTTCTGCTGACCGCTCATCTCAATCGACTGATTAATGCCTTGCTGGTGGTGACCTCGCTCGCCACCGCCTGCGGCATGGCCCTGCTCGTCCAGCAGGCCCAGGAGAATTCGACGAGCATGGGCCTGACCCGTGACCAGTTGCCGGTCTACGAGGAGGCGCTGCGGCTGGTGGAGGCCGTCTCCGCCGAGCGTGGCCCGACCAATGCCCTGCTCGGCGGTCGCGGCGGCGATAGCCATGAGCTGGCGCGCGCCCGGGCCCTGAGCGATCAGCGCTTCGCCCGGCTACAGGTGCTGTTGCAGGGCTGCCGGCAATGCAGCGTGACCGCCGAGCAGGCGGCAAACGGCTATCAGACGCTGCTGCAGGCCCGTGCCCGGGTCGACCAGCGCCTCCGGGGGACGCCGGACGATCCCCCGTCCCAGGACATCGCCACCCTGGTCCAGGGCATGTTCCGCGCCCTCGACAGCAACTTCATCACCGCCGACCTCACCCTGCACGACCTCATCCAGCGCAGCCCGGCCGTGGCCATCTACCTGGTCAATGCCAAGCTGGCCGCCCGCCTGCGCGACACCGCCGGACGGCTGGGCTCGCTGCTGACCCCCGCGCTGCAGGCGCAGCGCCTGCCCAGCGGCGCGGAACAGGTCCAGTTGCTGCAGACCCAGGGCCGCATCAACCAGCTGATGGATCTCCTGCGCAGCAACCTCAACCTGGCCCCCGGCCGTCCCGAGCACGACCGCTTCGTGCAGGTGCAGGAGCGCTACCTGGGCGAAGGCCTGGACTGGTACCACCAGACCCTCGCCGCCCTGGCGACCGGCACGGCACCCACTGCGGCCAGCTTCGCCCAGGGCTATGTCCCGACCATGGTCAGCATCCTGGAGTTGCGCGACGAGATGCTGAGTCTGGCCCGTGACGAAGCCGATGCCCTGGCACGCGAGGCCCAGCTGCGGCTGTGGCTGACCATCGCCGCGGCGGTGGGCATCCTGCTGGCGCTGGGTACCGGTCTACTGTTGCTCAAGCAGCGCCTGCTGACGCCGCTGCTGGCCAATACCCAGCGACTGCTCAGCCTCAGCCGGCGCGCCCGACCGCTCGGGACGGTGGCCGAAGATGACCCGCGCAGCCTGTTCGCCGCCTTCGCCCAGCTGGAGGACGAGTTACTGCAGGCCGACCGGCTGCGTGAGGAGCGTGATGCCCTGATCGCCGAACTGGGGGTCCGCGCGGAGACCGACTACCTGACCGGCCTGGCCAATCGACGCGCCTTCGAACGCGAGCTGGCGCAGGGGGTGACCCGCACCGCCGGGCAGCTGGCGGCGATCGCCTTCGATATCGATCACTTCAAGCGCATCAACGACACCTACGGGCACGCCGCCGGTGATCTGCTGCTGCAGCAACTGGCGCAGCGCTGCCGCGAGCTGCTGCGTCCCGGTGATCGCATCGCCCGGATCGGTGGCGAGGAATTCGCCGTGCTCGCCGATGTAGCCCAGCCGACCGACGCCCTGGCACTGGCCGAGCGCCTGCGCTGCGGCATCGCCGAGGCGCCCTTCGCCGTCGGCCCGACCGAGGCGCTGCCGGTCACCGCCAGCTTCGGCGTGGCGGTGACGCCGCGGCTGGCGGAAGGCGTCCCGGTCCGCCTGCTGGCCCAGGCCGATGCCGCCCTCTACCGCGCCAAGCATCGCGGGCGCAATTGCAGCGAGATCGCCGAACTCGGCTAGACCGGCAGGGCCAGCGACCGCGGCAGCGCTTCGTCGAGCAGGCGGCAGGCGGCCTCGCCGACGCGCCGCACGCCCTCCTCGATCCCCGGACGCTGGGCCTGGGCATAGTTCAGGCGCAGGCAGTTACGGTACTTGCCCGAGGCAGAAAAGATGCTGCCGCAGGCGATCTGCACGCTCTGGGCGAGCAGTTCGCGATTGAGTCGATGGCTGTCGCAGGCCTCGGGCAACTCCACCCACAGCAGGAAGCTGCCCTGGGGCTGGCTGACCCGGGTTCCGGCGGGAAAGTAGCGCTGCACCCAGGCACTCATGAGGTCGCGATTGCGCTGGTACCGGGCGCGCATGCGCCGGACGTGCACGGTGTAGTGACCGGCGGCGATGAATTCGGCGATGGCCAGCTGCGGCTGGGGAGCGGTACAGCCGGTGCCTATGTACTTGAGGTGCAGGATTCGCTCGGCATAGCGCCCGGGCGCCACCCAGCCAACCCGGAGACCGGGTGCCAGGGTCTTGGAAAAGGAACTGCAGAGGATTACCCGATCGTCTTCGTCGAAGGCCTTGAGCGCTCGCGCCCGCGGATAGCCATAGAGCAGATCGCCATAGACATCGTCTTCGATCACCGCCAGGTCGTGCTTGCGCGCCAGGGCCACCAGCTGGCGCTTGTTGGCCTCGGGCATGCAGTAGCCCAGGGGATTGTTGCAACTGGGGGTGAGCTGGATGGCCCGTACCGGCCATTGCTCCAGGGCCAGTTCCAGCGCCGGCAGGCTGATGCCGGTGCGCGGATCGGTAGGGATCTCCAGTGCCTTGAGGCCCTGACCCTTGAGGGTCTGCATCACCCCGTGAAAGGTCGGCGAATCCACCGCGACGATGTCGCCCTCCTGGCAGGTGGCGCGCAAGGCCGTGGCCAGGGCCTCGTGGGCACCGCTGGTGATGACGATGTCATCGGCGGTGAGCACGCAGCCGGCATCCAGCTGCAGCCGGGCCACCTGTTCGCGCAAGGCCACTACGCCCTGGATGCTGTCGTAGGACAGCCCGGCATTGCCCGGCCGCCGCGCCAGGCGCGCCATGCCGGCCAGCAAGGGGGCCAGGGTCGGCGCCTCGGTATCCGGCAGGCCGCGGCCGAGTTGCACCCGTACCGAATCCGGAGTGCTGGTCATCAGCTCGCGCACCGGCTCCCACCCGGACACCTCCACCGGCCAGCGCGCCGGACGGGTCACCCGCGGCAACTCGATGACGCGTCTTTCCAGGCGGACGAAATAGCCGGACTTGGGCCGTGGCTCCACCAGCCCGCGATCTTCCAGCAGCCGATAGGCCTGCTGCACCGTGGCCAGACTGACCCCGTGCTCCTGGGCCAGGACGCGCACCGACGGCAGGCGTTCGCCCGGTCGATAGAGACCCTGTTCGATACGATGGCCGAGGGCATCGGCCAGCAGCTGATAGCGATTCATGCTCGGACTATAGCGGCGTAGACAGGAAACGCGCGCCATACAGATGGCCACGCCCTGCACCATACAGCTGACCGCTGTAAGGCGGCTGTATGGCGGACAACCCATCGACCTGGGTCTGCCCCTGACCGTAGAGGCGGCGGAGCATGGAGACAGCCCAGGAGAGACGCCATGCCCAGAGACCCCAGCCTTCACGATCAGACCCGCGCCAGCGGCTGCTGGCTGCTGTTCCAGCGCCAGCTGACCACCCGCCGCATCCTGCCGGACCTTACCGACCGGGAACTGGCCGATATCGGCCTGGATCGCCATACCGCCCTGCACGAGGCCCAGCGCCCCTGGTGGCGGCTGCTGCTGGAGGCCTGGCGTCAGTCCGGCAGGCGCGACAGCCGCGCCGCCCAGTCCGCCACCGGTGCCGGCGACTCCGGGTGCCAGAGTCTGCGCCAGACCACCGCCAGCTGTTCGCGACCGCCGCGCTCGCGCGGCCACAGCGAGGGTTCGGCGACCAGTCGCCAACCGCTGGCCTCGCGCTGAGCCAGGGCGAAACGGAAACTGTGGTAGCCGGTGGCGCCAAGGCGCAGATCGGTCACCACCAGGTCGTCGCCCAGGCGGTCATAGCGCAGCCAGTCGTCGGTGAACCAGCGCAGCCGCTGTTCGGCCGGCGAGTCGGCGACGATCGGCGCCAGTTCGCCCCCGCGTGGCAGCGGGACCAAGGTGGGCGGGCGGTCGTCGAACAGCCCCACCCAGGTTTCCCGGTAGCGTTCGGGTCCGTCATCCACCATGACCCGCCAGAGCAGACTGGTGAAGGGCAGCGGCGCGCTGAACAGGCGTGCATCCGCCTGCCCCTGGGCCGCCAGCGCCTGGCGTACCTGGCGCTCGGCGGAATATTTGGCCACCAGGGTCCAACCCAGATAGGCCGTGGAGAGCAGCAGGGCCACCATGGCCAGCCGAGGGGTTCGGCCCCGGGGGCCAATCACCAGGCCAGCGAGTACCGCCACCAGCAACGGCAGGGTATAGAGCGGATCGATGATGAAGACGCTGGACCAGGCTATCGGGGTGGTCGGCAGCGGCCAGAACAGCTGGGTGCCATAGGTGGTGAAGGCATCCAGCAAGGGATGAGTAATGAGCACCAGCCAGAGCGTCAGGAACAGGCGTGCCTGGCTGTAACCCGGATCGCGCCAGCGACTGCAGATCGAGGTCAGCAGCAGGGCCAGTCCGGTCAGCACGAACAGCGAATGGCTGAAGCCACGGTGGTAGGTCATCTCCTTGACGGCATCGCCGTAGTCGATGACCACATCGAGATCCGGCAGGGTGGCCAGGGCGGCGCCATAGAGGATCGCGCGCCGACCCTGCCAGCGACCCAGCAGTGCGGTCTGGACGGTAGCGCCGAGCACGGCCTGGGTCAGCGAATCCACCGGTCAGAGCTCCCGGGCGAAGTCGAGCATCAGCCGCGCCAGGGCCTGGGGCGTCTGCAGCGGCATCAGGTGACCGGCACCGGGAATGACCTCCAGCCGGCTGTTGGGGAAGGCCGCCAGGGTGGTGCGGCGCTGTTCGTCCGGACCCGGCACCTGCTGGTCATCGGCGCCGCAGACCAGCAGCACCGGATAGTCCAGGGTCTCGATGCGGTCGCTCCAGTCCTCGCGACTGCCTTGATCGACCCAGGCCCGCCAGGCCTGCAGATTCAGCCGCTGGGCATCGGCGATCACCACCTCGCGGATGGCATCGGGCAGGCGATGGGCGCTGGAGTCGTCGACAAAGGCCTCGGCCTCCGCCCGGCTCTTGCCATAGGCGCGCTGGGCATCGCGATCCGCCTCGCTCATGGGCTGCGGCCCGGGCGGCGAAGGCGCCACCAGGATCAGCCCGAGCAGATACTCCGGTCGCCGCGCCGCCAGCACCACGGCCACCTTGCCGGTCATCGAATGGCCCACCAGGATGCACCGCTCCAGGCCCAGGGCGCGGATGCTGGCATCCACCTGGTCGGCCATCTCGGCGACGCTGTAACCCTCGACCGCGGCGGCATCGCCGAAGCCCGGCGTATTGAGCGCCACGCAACGGTGTTCGCCATCCAGGTAGGGCGCGGTGGGAAACCAGGTGCGGTGCGAGCCGCCGAGAAAGTGCATGAGCACGAAGGTGGGCGAACCGCTGCCCTGCTGACTGTGGGGAAGCATGGGAAATCCTCGGTGCGGGGCTGAAGGCGGATACGTCTCAGATGGAGGGGTAGGCATCGCGCGAAGTTCCGCTTCGCTGAAGACCCGGCAACCCGGGCCGCGCTCGCCGGTCTCACCCAGAACCACCCCCTTTCCGGAGTCCACCATGGCCGATCTGTCGCGCTTCCCCATCACCCACCGCTGGCCCGCCCGGCATCCCGAGCGCCTGCAACTCTATTCGCTGCCCACGCCCAATGGCGTCAAGGTGGCCATCCTGCTGGAAGAGCTCGGCCTGCCCTACGAGGTGCATCGCATCGACTTCGGCCAGGACGACCAGCACACTGCGGAATTCATCTCCCTGAGCCCCAACAACAAGATCCCCGCCCTCCTCGACCCCGACGGCCCCGGTGGCGAACCCCTGGGACTGTTCGAATCCGGCGCCATCCTGCTCTACCTCGCGGAAAAGACCGGACGCCTGCTGCCCGAGGCGCCGGCGCAACGCTACCAGGCCATCCAGTGGCTGATGTTCCAGATGGGCGGCATCGGCCCCATGTTCGGCCAGCTCGGCTTCTTCACCAAGTTCGCCGGCAAGGACATCGAAGACAAGCGCCCCCGCGACCGCTACGTGACCGAGGCCCGGCGCCTGCTCGGCGTGCTGGAAGGTCAGCTCGGGGGCCGCGCCTGGATCCTGGGCGAGGACTACAGCCTCGTCGACATCGCCACCTTCCCCTGGATCCGCGCCCTGCTGGAGGTCTACCAGGTGGCCGACCTGATCGGCTTCCAGGACTTTCCCGAGGTCCGTCGCGCCCTCGACGCCTTCCTCGCCCGCCCGGCGGTGCAACGCGGCCTGCAGATCCCGGCTGCGTCCTGATGCCGGCCGACGTCGACCTGGGGCTGCGCCAGTGGCGAGCGGAGGATGGCGCCGCGTTCGCCAGGCTGAATGCCGATCCCGAGGTGATGCGGCATTTTCCTGCCTGCCTGGACCGGGCGGCCAGTGATGCGCTGCTCCAGCGTTGCCGGCAGGGCATTGCCGAGCGCGGCTGGGGGTTCTGGGCGCTGGAGCGCCGTACCGACGGCGCCCTGCTCGGCTTGCTCGGCATCAGCCCGGTGTCATCCGATCTTCCTTTTGCACCTGCGGTCGAGATCGGCTGGCGGCTGGATCGCCCCTATTGGGGCAAGGGCTACGCCAGCCGCGGTGCCCAGTTGGCCCTGGCCCACGCCTTCGACACTCTCGGACTCGACGAAGTGGTCGCCTTTACCGCGGCAGCCAATCAGCCGTCACTGGCCGTGATGCGCCGGCTGGCGATGGCCGACGCCGGTCACTTCGAACATCCGCGTCTGCCACCAAGCCATCCGCTTCGACCGCATCGGCTGTTTCGGCTGAGCCAGGCGCAATGGACGGCCGCGCGCGTCGCAGCTGAGTAGACTGTCCCCTTCTCCAAGGTAGAGCGGTACCGATGACTGCAAGGCCGGATACACACGAGGCGACCCTGATAGTCGAGACAGTCCACTGGCGCCTGGGTTATCGGCGGGACTCTCGGTATCCCGGTCTTCTGACCCTGAGCAGTCAACAAGCCGTGAGCGACTTCAACACACTCGACGCGCCTAGTCTGGCCGAATTAGGTCAGCAACTGGGGTTCGCCGAGAAACTTCTGCAGCGCTGTTATGCACCCTACAGGGTGGTCTTCTACAAGCTGGGCTTTTCCGCAGGCTTCTCCCTGCACGTGCACATTGCGCCGATTTCGCACGCACTGCTGAACGAAATCGCAGCCCACTCCAGTTACAGCGACGACCCGGATGGCAACGATGCCATCCTCTATCTGAGCCGCGAATATGGCGAGCGAGACCTTGGGCCAGAGGAGCAACAGACGCAAAGGATCGAGATCGCGCGCCTCAGAGAGATGGCCAACGAGCTTTTGCGTCAGCCCGGTAACTTTCTATAGCCGACCTGCCCTATCAAGAAGCCTAAACGCGCCTGGCCACGGCTAGAGCATCACCTGCTCCCAGATTAAACTGCGCGGATGTCACGCTCAGAACGGCTGTTCGATCTGCTCCAGGCCTTGCGCAGGCACCGCCGCGCCGTGAGTGGCCGCGCCTTGGCCGCAGAAACGGGAGTCAGTCTACGCACTCTGTACCGCGACATCGCCAGCCTGCAGGCGCTGGGTGCGGCGATCGAGGGTGAACCGGGCGTCGGCTATATCCTCAAGCCAGGTTTTCTGCTGCCACCGCTGATGTTCACCCCCGAAGAACTTGAAGCCCTTGTCCTCGGCTCGCGCTGGGTAGCCGAACGCACCGATGGCAGCCTGGCAGCGGCCGCCAGCAATGCCCTGGCACGGATCTCCGCGGTCCTGCCGAGCGAGCTGCAAAACGAATTGGCCATGACCACCCTGCTCATCGGACCGAGTCGGGAAACACCCCGCAACCAGGTCGATCCGGCGATCCTGCGTCAAGCCATACGCCAGGAAACCAAGCTCACCCTGGTTTATCGCGATGCCACTGACAGCGAATCCCAGCGCACCATCTGGCCCTTCGCGCTGGCCTACTTCGACGCCGCACGGGTGCTGCTCGGCTGGTGTGAGTTGCGTAAAGACTTCCGTAGCTTTCGCGCCGATCGCATCGTCTCGGCAAAGGCCTGCGAAGAACGCTATCCACAGCGCCGTCAGAGCCTGCTCAGAGATTGGCGAAGGCAGATGAAACGCCAGGGTTCCATGCCTGCCTGAATGCTGACAGAAACTGGCAGTGGGGTTCCTTAGACTGGGCGGCATCACCACAGAGGAGATGCGCCATGCACTACAGCACCAGTCTGATGTTCTATGTTGCCGATGTCCGTACCAGCCGGAATTTCTACGCCGAATTGCTTGGCCTCACCCCGGTCGAGGACGGCCCTGGTTTCGCCCTCTTCGTGCTTCCGTCCGGTCTCGCCCTGGGCTTGTGGACAAGGGAAGCCGTGGTTCCTGCGGTTGGCGCGGGAAGCGCGACGGGTGAATTGGGCTTCAAGGTGGCCAGCATGCCGGCGGTGGATGAGCTGTACGATCGCTGGCGCATGCAGGGCGCCGAAGCGCTTTTACCGCCAACCAACCTGCCGTTCGGCCGCAGCTTCGTCGTACGCGATCCTGACGGTAACCGACTGCGAGGCTATGCGGTGCATCCCGACTGATTCCTGCTGGCGGCCTCACTCCAGCAGCTGGCACGTCACATGCCAGCTGCTGGAGTGAGGCCCGCATGGTACAAACCCTTAGCAGCCTCGATCCTGCGAGACGTCCAGCCCTGTCCAGGTCGCCGCACCATGCCACTGCCCCATCCACCCCTAGCG
Source organism: Pseudomonas sp. LA5 (assembly GCF_028640825.1). Lineage (NCBI taxonomy): Bacteria > Pseudomonadati > Pseudomonadota > Gammaproteobacteria > Pseudomonadales > Pseudomonadaceae > Pseudomonas > Pseudomonas sp. LA5. Next base: position 42,276 of record NZ_JAQYZY010000040.1, on the reverse strand, counting down.
CAACTGACTGTCCTTGCTCGCCCGCCGGTTGTAGCCGCCGGCGCGCTGGTCTTCGGCGTCCTGCTCGGACTGGCAGCGGATGCACAGGTGCACACCCGGGACCGCCTGGCGGCGTGCCTCGGGGATGGCGTCGCCGCACTCCTCACAATGGGTGAGGCTCGCGCCTCGGTGCAGACGGCTGCGGGCGCGTTGCACCGCATCGTCCACCGTGCTGTCGATCTGTTCCTGAACCGCGCCGTCTCCGGCCCAACCATTGGCCATGGCTGATCTCCCGCTGCATTGTCCTGATAGCCATTGGAAGCGCAGTTCGCGCAGTTGTTCGCTGCCGCCCAGCATCCGCTCGTCGTGGCAGCGCCTGCTCTGGCTGCTGATGCTGGGCGTGGCGCTGACAGGCTGTGCCAGCCGCGACCTGCTGCGCCAGGTCACGACCGGGCTCTGCGTACCCAATGCCCGCCTCACCGGCCTGGCCACCCCCTGTCGCCAGGTGGTCAAGGACTCCGGCTTCGCCGTGCTGCGCGCGCCAGGTGAGCGACAGCATTTCATCCTGGTACCCCTGCGGCCCCTGCGCGGGCTGGAGAGTCCGGCGCTCTGGCAGCCCGGCCAACCCAACTGGTTCGGTCTGGCCTGGCGCCAGCGCTGGTACCTGGGCGCCTGGGGCCAGGCGCCGGTGGCGGACGAGCGGATCGCCCTGGCCCTCAATGCCCCCAGCGGGCGCAGCCAGGATCAGCTGCATGTGCACCTGGCCTGCCTGCGGCCCGAGGTGCGCGAACAGCTCTCGCCACTGGTGCCCGAGCTGGACGAACACTGGCGCACGCTGCCCATGGCGCTGGCGGGCAGTCGTTATCAGGCGCGGCGGCTGAGCGAAGCCCAGTTGCTGGCCGCGGATTTCTTCCAGGCCCTGGCCAGCCAGCCGCCCTATCCGCTGCCGGACCCACGGCTGTCGCTGGCGGTGATGGCGCTGCCGAGCCGGGACGCCAGCCGCCAGTTCCTGCTGCTGGCCGGCCGCGCAGGCAGCCAGCCGGGCGACCAGGGTTCCGCCGAGCGGCTGCTGGCGGCGGACTGCCAGGGAACGACCGGGGCCCCGGCGACTCAATAGCGCCAGCGCGCCAGGAGGCCCCATGCCGCAGGAATTCCAAGAACTCTTCGACTTCATCGATCAGCTGCTCGCCTGGTCCGACTTCTATCTCAAGTCCGGCCTGCTGCTCTGCGGGGTGGGCATGCTGGCTGGCGCCATCGCCTGGAAACACTGGTGGGGCAAGGCGCTGGCCTTCGGCTGCGCCGGCCTGGGCGCACTCGCGGCCCTGAGTCTGGATCTGTTGCAGCGCCTCTGAAGCGCCGCCGGCAAGATCCTGAATGACCTGGCAGCTTTCGCCTGCCGCCGCATGGCGGCAAGATGACACTGGCCGTCGCTTTCCGCCGCCAAAGCTTGAACTGCTTCACCGTCTCGAACAGCGGGCGCTACGGGTTGGCGGATAGAGCGCGGCAGCTTGCTAGGGTACTGCCCCACAATAATCCGGCTTGTTCACCACGGCCTTCATCTTTTCAGCTCATGCATAAAGACCCGATCATGCCCATGTCCCCATCTCGCCTGCTGTCCCGCCTCCCGCATCTCGGCCTCTGCCTGGCCGCCTCCCTCGCTTCCCTGGCCGGCACCGCCGTGGCCCAGGAAGGCACTGCCCGCTGGGTCAGCGACAGCCTGACCACCTATGTCCGCAGTGGTCCCACCGATGGCTATCGCATCGTCGGCACCCTCAAGTCCGGGCAGAAGGTCGAGCTGATCAGCACCCAGGGCGACTACAGCCAGGTGCGCGGCGAAGGCGGCAGCACCGTCTGGATCCCCAATGCCGACCTGCAGGCCAAGCCCGGCCAGGCCGAGCGCCTGCCGCAGCTGGAACAGCAGGTGGCCGAGTTGAGCGGCCAGCTCAAGACCATCGACGACAGCTGGAAGAATCGCGTCCAGGGCATGCAGGAGACCCTGGATTCGCGCAAGAAGCAGATCGACGAACTGGAGAGCCGCCGCAAGGATCTCGACGCCCAGCTCACCCAGGCCCAGTCGGAATTGCGCAGCACCCAGGCCAAGCTCGGCAACGAGAACAAGCAGGCGCTGATGCAGTACATGGTCTACGGCGGCAGCATCGCCGGCGCCGGCCTGCTGGCCGGCCTGATCCTGCCGTCCATGACGCGGGGTCGCAAGAAGAACGACCGCTGGTTCTAGACGTCGGCTATCAGCCGTCCTCACGGCGGGGTGGAACCCGGGGTCGCGGCGCGTGCCTTAAAAAGGCACCGCTTCTGCTACCGTGGCCCGACGCCTCCCGTCCAGACGAGCCCCCATGCCCGATACCCCGCGCGTTCGCATCCAGCAGGTCGAGACCCTTTCCGCCGACTGGGGCCTGCTGAAAAAGACCACCTTCGACTACCTGCGCCGCGACGGCAGCTGGCAACGCCAGACCCGCGAGACCTACGACCGCGGCAATGGCGCCACCATCCTGCTGTATGACCGCGAACGGCGCACCGTGCTGCTGATCCGCCAGTTCCGCCTGCCGACCCTGGGCAACGGCCTGGCCGATGGCCTGCTGGTGGAGACCCCCGCCGGCCTGCTCGATGCGGCCGCCCCGGAAGAGCGCATCAAGGCCGAAGTCGAGGAAGAGACCGGCTATCGCCTGGACAACGTCCAGCACCTGTTCGACGCCTTCATGAGTCCCGGCTCGGTGACCGAGTTGCTGCACTTCTTTGCTGCTGAATACCGCGCCGACCAGCGCATCGCCGACGGCGGTGGCCTGCATGAGGAAGGCGAGGACATAGAGCTGCTGGAATTGCCCTTCGACGAGGCTCTGGCCATGGCCCGTGACGGTCGGCTGCTGGATGGCAAGACCATCATGCTGCTGCAGTACGCCGCCCTCTACCTGCTGTCGCGCTAGCCCATGGAACTGATCCGCAACCGTATCGAGCGGCAGGTGATGAGCCTCACCGGACTGTCCCTGGGCGAAGTCGACTACGAGCAGCCGCCGGGCGATCCGGGGCTGTTCGGGCCTGACAGCATCCCCTGGCGGGTACACAGCGACTTCACCTGCATGCTGATCGGCGGTATCGCCGCCCTGCTCATGCAGACCCTGCACCCGCTGGCCCTGGCCGGGGTCTGGGACCATTCGAAGTTTCGCGAAGACATGCTCGGCCGCCTGCGCCGCACCGGCCAGTTCATCGCCGCCACCACCTTCGGCAGCCGCGGCGATGCCGAGCGGCTGATCGCCCGGGTCCAGGCCATCCACCGGCATATCCGCGGCCGGGCCGCCGACGGTCGCCCCTACAGCGCCGAAGACCCGGCGCTGCTGACCTGGGTCCATGTGGCCGAGGTCAGCCATTTCCTCGCGGCCTATCTGCGCTATTTCGATCCTCAGCTGCCGGGTGCCGAACAGGATCGCTACTACGCCGAGATCGCCCTGGTCGCCGAACGCCTGGGCGCGACCGACGTGCCCCGCTCGCGAGCGGAGATCGCCGCCTACTACCAGGCGATACGCCCCCAACTGGTCTGCGACGAACGCAGCCGCGAGGTCTGCCGGGTGCTGCTGCAGGCGCCCGCGCCCAGCGCCCTGGCCAAGCCCTTCGGCGCCCTGATGATGCAGGCCGGCATCGACCTGCTGCCCGACTGGGCCAGCGCGGAACTGGGTTTCCACCAGGGCCCGTTGCAAAAACGGCTGATTCGTACCGGTATCGGCGCCACCGCCCCGGTGCTGCGCTGGGCCGTCCGCAACGGCTCTTCCCATCGCGCCAGGCGGCGGATGGGGATCGAGGGCTGAGGCAGGTTGAATTGAGACGGCTTCATCGTCGAAGCCCAAGAGCCCGAGTTACGTCAAGGCATTCGGACGACCCCCTCTCCCCCAGGGAGAGGGTTGGGGTGAGGGCGCGCCTCACGACGAAGTCCCAGTGGAAAAGGCTGCGCCGTTTTCCACGCTACGGCTACACCTCAGGCCGCACCGTAGGTTGGGCTGAGACGGCTCCACCGTCGAAGCCCAACAGCTGGGATTCGACGTAGCAACAGAGGGTATCCGCCCCTGGCCCTACAGCATCCGCACCTTGATCGACCGGCCCTTGATCTTGCCTTCGCTCAGCCGCTGCAGCGCCTGGCGGGCAATATCGCGCTCCACGGCGACGAAGGCCTGGTTGTCGAACAGGGTGATCTTGCCGATCTTGGCGCCGGGCAGGCCGGCGTCGCCGGTCAGGGCGCCAAGAATGTCGCCGGGGCGCAGCTTGTCCTTCTTGCCCGCCGCCAGGGCCAGGGTGTGCATGGTCGGCACCAGCGGCTCCGGGGTATCGCGCAGGGCGCCGAGGGACTGCCAATCCAGCGGCGAGCCCTGCTGAGCCTCGATGGCCTGGGCGCGGCTGGCCTCGGCCGGTGCCACCAGCGACAGCGCCAGGCCCTGCTCGCCCGCCCGCCCGCTGCGGCCGATGCGATGCACGTGCACCGCCGGATCGCGGGACAGCTCCACGTTGATCACGGCCTCCAGGCCGGCGACGTCGATGCCGCGGGCCGCCACGTCGGTGGCCACCAGCACGCAGAGACTGCGGTTGGCGAACATCGCCAGCACCTGATCGCGCTCGCGCTGCTCCAGATCGCCATGCAGGGCAGCCGCGGAGATGCGCTGGGCATGCAGCGCCTCGACCACCTCCTGGCACTGCTGACGGGTCTGGCAGAAGGCCACGGCACTGGCCGGGCGATGGTGCCGGAGCAGGCGCACCACGGAGGCGAGGCGGTCCGGGGCGGCGATCTCGTAGAAGCGCTGACGGATCTGGGTGTCGCTGTGCTGACTCTCGACGCTGATGCGCAGCGGCGCACGCAGATAGTCCTGGGCCAGACGCTCGATGCCTTCCGGATAGGTCGCCGAGAACAGCAGCGTCTGCCGCCGTGCCGGGGTCTGGCTCAGGATGTCGGCGATGGCCTCGATGAAGCCCATGTCGAGCATGCGATCGGCTTCGTCGAGCACCGCGACATTGAGGCCGTCCAGCACCAGGGTGCCCTTGCGCAGGTGCTCCTGCACCCGACCCGGGGTGCCGACGATCACCTGGGCGCCATGCTCCAGGGAGGCGATCTGCGGCCCCAGCGGCATGCCGCCGCAGAGGGTCAGGATCTTCAGGTTGGGCGTGGTGCGCGCCAGGCGGCGCAGTTCGCGGGCCACCTGATCCGCCAGTTCGCGGGTCGGACAGAGCACCAGGGCCTGACAGCCGAAATAGCGCGGATTGAGTCCCGTCAGCAAGCCGATGCCAAAGGCCGCCGTCTTGCCCGAACCGGTCTTGGCCTGGGCGATGAGGTCCTGGCCCTTGAGGATGATGGGCAGGCTGGCCGCCTGGATGGGCGTCATGCTCAGGTAGCCGAGCTCGGCCAGATTGGCCTGCATGGCCTCGGCCAGTGGCAGGGAAGCGAAGGATGAGGGCACGGGAGTCCTGTGAAACGGCTGGTAAAGGTTTACCAGTTTAGCAGAAGGGTACCCAGGCTCCTGTGAATGGACGCTGGATGAGGGGCTACCTATGCTAAGGGGTACGACAACTCAAGGAAGCTTCACCATGTTCGACCGGCCTGTGCTCTATACCCACCCCATGTCGCGCGGACGCATCGTGCGCTGGCTGCTGGAGGAGCTCGGACAACCCTACGAGGTGCAGCGGGTCGACTACGGGCCGGCGATGAAATCCCCGGCCTATCGCGCCATCAATCCCATGGGCAAGGTGCCGGCGCTGCGCCATGGCGCCGCAGTGGTGACCGAGACCGCCGCCATCTGCGCCTATCTCGCCGACGCCTTTCCCGCCGCGGGGCTCGCACCGCCGCTGAGTGATCCGGCGCGCGGTGCCTACTACCGCTGGCTGTTCTTTGCCGCCGGTCCGCTGGAGGCCGCCACCACCAACCAGGCGCTGGGCGTCGTCCTGCCCGAGGACCCGCAAAGGCGCGGCGCGGTGGGCTATGGCAGTCTCGCCGAGGTGCTCGACACCCTCGACGCCGCCCTGGCCCCGGGCGAGTACCTGGTGGACGATCGCTTCACTGCCGCCGACGTCTATGTCGGTGCCCATCTCGCCTGGGGCATGGCCTTTGGCACCGTCGAGAAACGTCCGCACTTCGAGCGCTATGTCGCCGGGCTGGTAAGCCGCCCGGCCGCGGTACGCGCCCGCGAGCTCGACGACGCCGAGCTCGCCACGCTCAACTAGTACCGCGGCTACAGCTCCACCGGTCCACGCGGATGGTGCAACGGGCAGCCGTTGCGCTCGCTGCGGAACTGCGACGACATCTCGTAGGCCGGCTGCCGCGACCTCATGATGCCGCCCAGCGGGCGATGCGCGGCCAGGCCATGCCAGGGGCTGAACACCATGGCGTCGTCCACCTCGCGCGAGCGCGCCTCGTTCCAGGCCGGTTGCGGCTGGACCTCCAGGCGCGCCACGGTCACATAGGGACTGAGATCTTCCGGCCACACCACCGAGGCATCCTCGATGGGCGTCTGCTCGATATCGACGCCCAGCTGCACGCGGATCTCCCAGACGCCGCCGTGCCGGGCGAAATGGGCATTGACCGCCTCGCGCAGGCCGTCGGGCTTGCCGTTGACCTCGACCGGGGCATCGGTCAGGGCGGTTAGCTCGGGCGCCACCGGGACCACGCTGAGCTTGGCGAAATAGGGACCATAGAGAAAGGGCACCATGGTGTAGAAGGTTTCGCCGAGCGGATGGGTCTCCGGGTGGCCACCCAGGCTCTTCAGCGTCGGACTCTCGCCGCCAAGGGCTTCCACCACCTTCTCGTTACCCCGCAACACTGCCGAGGCGACCTTCTTCAGGCCCTCGCCGCGGTCAGTGGTCTTGGCCAGCAGCTTGAGCGTCTTGAGAAAGGTCTTGGGATCCGGCGCGGTAAAGGCCGGGGCATTCTGCATGACGAAATCCTGGGTCACCTGCCCTTCGCTGCCAGGCAGGCGCTCGCCCGGCACGTCGATCAGCTTGAGCGCGAGGCCCCGCGGGGTGGAGACGCTGTCGGCCAGGATATCGCCCGGATTGGTCGAGAATCTGAGCACCGCGGCATAGCTGCCCGGCACGGCGAAGGCGCCCTGGGCATAGGCCGGCGGCAGGCCGCCCAATACCGTCACCTGGCCGGTGAGCAGACCATGACTCTTGGCATGCACGCTGCGGATGGCATGGCCACCATTGGCGTAGGTGGTCTCGGTGATGTCTCTCATGGCCGCCACCATTTCGCGAATGGTGGCGGCTTCATCATCCGGCACCTGTTCGAAGGCGGGCTGGAACGGCAACGGATGGACAGCGGTAGGCGTGGTCATCACGGGAATCCTCGGGCGCCGTCATTCGGAGGAGACGGTCAGCCAATGGACCGCTATCGCGCTAACGACGTTCGGCCCCTCGCCATCTGGCCGACCTGAGGTCGCTGTCGACAGCTGTTCGGGAACGGCCCCGCCCAGAGGGGTTCGATATCTCTATACCTACCCCGGAGAGCCACCATGAGCGACGCCGACCAGAAGACCTACGACAACCCCAGCAACACCCCGCCGCCTGAAGAACTACCCTATGCGGACATGGAACCCGAGGAATTTCCGGACGATCCGGACGTGGCCGGCGCGACCGAATCGGGCACGCCTGGCTAACTGGCGCCCTGACCCGCGGACGACAGCCTGAGCGGCGTCCGCGACACTTTGTGACCGGCTGGTTTGACGGGGGCCCGAGGCCCCGCGAAGATGGGCGGGCGTCTGCCGCGTCGAGTCCCCCATGCTTTCCACCAAGGTTCCCCTGCTTCTGCGCAGCCTGATCGGTCGGCTGGTGCGTATCGCCATCGCCTCCGGCGTGACCTACCAGACCTTCGATCGCCTGCTGCGCCAGACCTATTTCGAGGTCGCCCAGGATTTCGAACCGCTCCGCGACAAGCCCAATTCCGACAGTCGCATCTCGGTGCTGACCGGCCTGCCGCGCCGCGAGGTCCGCGCCCTGCGCGAGGCCAGCCCGGAACGCACACCCTGTACGCCCAGCCTGGAATGGCAGGTGCTCAGCGCCTGGACTTCACGGCTGGATCTGCTCGATGCCGAGGGCAATCTGCGCCCCCTCCCCCGCACCCAGCGGCGCGGCGGCGAACAGAGTTTCGACGCCCTGGTCGCCAGCGTCGGCAGCGACGTCCGCGCCCGCACCGTGCTGGATGAATGGCTGCGCAAGGGGTACGCCCGTCTCGACGAGGAAGATCGCGTGGTGCTCACGCCCCGCTCGCTGCTGCGCGGCACCGAGAGCCAGGAAGGCGCGGGGCGGCTGCTGGCCCACTTCACCGGCGACCTGCTGGCCGGCTTCGAGCGCCTCTATTTACAGGACCGCGCCGCACCAGACTTCACCTTTCACGTGGTCTACGGCCACAACCTGACCCAGGACTCGACCCTGAGTCTCTATCGCACCGCCTACGACGAATCCATGCACCTGCTCAACCGTCTCAACCGCCTGGTGGTCGAACACGAAGCCCGCGACGCCGGCAAGCCCGACGCCACCCAGCGGGTCACCCTGGGCTTTGGCGGCTATCGCGTGGAACAGGACCAGGACGCCGGCCTGGTACAGGGGCGGGAGGATTAGCGCCAGCAGTCGGCGGCATTGCCGGAACCCTTGATCCCTTTCACGCCCTGGGCATTGAGGGTGAGATCGCCACACAGGGTATCGCGGGTCTGGGTACCACTGCGGGTAGCGGTCAGCAGATAGGGACCGTTGCTGGCGTAGTCTGCGCTGTTGGCGGCATAGATGGCGGCACTCAACTGGTAGTAGCCGCTGGTCGAGGTCACCGTCTGGCTGCCCGCCGGCGTCCTGTTGTTGACGATGTTCAGATTGGCCACGCTGGTCGGATAGGCATTGTTCTGCGCATAGAAACGCTCCATCCGCGCCGCCGCCTCGTTGAGCAGGGCCTGCCCCTCGCTGCGGTTGGAGCGCAGCACATAGTTCTGATAGCTTGGATAGGCGATGGCCGCCAGGATGCCAACGATCGCCACGACGATCATCAGCTCGATCAGGGTAAAGCCTCGTGCTCGCATCGCTACCTCAGGGATCAGGATTCTGCTTGGAAAAGGTGCGCCAGGTTTGGCGGAAGATATGCCTGATGACCTGTATCAGCGGCGAGGCCGACATTGCTACTGCTCTTCAGGCCAGAGGCGTTGCCCAGCAAGATGTCCGGCCTCACGCTCGATTAGACCACTACCGCACACCAGATTTTCAACCTGCGCAAAGCTCGGCGACCGGCAGCAAAGCCAACGCTCAAGGTGCAGGAAGCAGAGTCTGATCTGCCGTGCCCATAACCTAACGATAGGTAATGGCATTCGAATCGCAAGGATTCTTGTTGGAGAGGCGCCTGCCTTTCGACGAGTCTGATCTTGAGACCTATCAAGGCTAAAGGGCTTCGGTAAGCAGGTATAGGGGATGCAGGGCAGACAAGCCGCATCCAGTCTCTTTGGCGTGCATGTTGATCCCTTTAAGCCTGCAACGTCATCTGCGAAACGCTTCGCTCGTCCGCACCTGCCTTCCCACGACCACGATTACACAACTATTCCGCTGCAGCAGCGCGGAAATCTCATTAACCCAAACCGACAACCAGCTTGATTGAACGAACAAACAATAAAATAATATTTAAATTGAAAGAACGAACAATCAAAAACAATTAAAACTACCAACTTCTCATCCAGGCGAGATAACACCAGCCATAACTAGCCAAACCCCGTTAGATTGTTCTAAAACGGTAACAACCCTATCTGGAGCAGCCGCTACGCCTGGCTTGCAGGCCCTAGACAGCCAAGCGGCAGGCCATCTTTCAATCCGCACGACGAAATAGCGCAACGCCTGTAGCCACCCATAGATCGCACTTATCACCCTCAAACGACGCGCCGAATTCGCTTCGTAACACCGCTGCTTTCATCTACCGACAATGACAAGGCCGCTATGCACGACTCGAAGAAAATCGATTACTCGCTGAATACTGCCGACACCTCAGCTCCACACTCCGCGCTGGACAATGCCGCCATCATTTCCGCCTATCGGCGCTGGGCCAATGTCTATGACCGGGTGTTCGGCGGCGTTTCCGCCCCCGGCCGCAAGCGCGCGGTGGCGGCGGTCAACGCCCTGGCGGGTACCCGGGTACTGGAAGTGGGGGTAGGGACGGGGCTGGCCCTGCCCCACTACAGCGCCGACAAGCGCGTCACCGGCATCGATCTCTCGCCCGACATGCTGGCCAAGGCCCGGGAGCGGGTCGGCCGCGATGCCATCACCACGGTGGACGCCCTGCTCGAAGCCAATGCCGAGGACACCGGCCTGCCCACCGGCTCCTTCGATATCGCCGTGGCCATGTTCGTGGCCTCCGTGGTGCCCAATCCGCGCAAGCTGATGCAGGAGATGCGCCGGGTGGTGAAGCCGGGCGGTCACCTGCTGCTGGTCAATCACTTCCAGGCCGAGAGCGGCCTGCGGCTGCTGGCGGAAAAAGCCCTGGCGCCGGCCTCGCGCAAGCTTGGCTGGCACCCGGACTTCGCCATGGACTCCATCCTCTCCCGCGAAGACCTGCGCCGCGCCAGTCGCAGCAGCGTGCCGCCCTTCGGGCTGTTCACCCTGGTGCAACTGACCAACGACTGAGCGCTACTCCAGGCGACGGCTACTCCACGCGATAACCACGCCCCGCCAGACAGGCCGCCAAGGCCTGGCGGAAGCGCTGGGCAAGATAGGGATCGGCGACCGCGCCGGGGCGTTCGGGATCGAAGCCCGACTCTCCGGCGGCGTAGCGCCGACAGTCGTAGCGATCCGTGGCGTAGCGCTGCGGCGACTGCCCCTGCAAGGGATAGGCGGTGACGTCATAGGCGTCGTAACCCGTTCCTGCCGGCGCTGCCGTCGTGGTCGGCACGGCCGCCACGTTGGGATCGGCGACGGTGACGAAGCCGCCACCCGGATCGGTGCGGTAGTAGCTGCCCGCAGCGAAATAGTAGGTGGTGCCGCCCATCCACAGGGTCTCGGCGAAGGCCGGCAGGACGCTGACGCGCACCCCGGTCGGCGGCAGGGTCACCACATAGCGCGGCCCCTGGGGTCGATACCAGTAGCCGTCGGCATAGTAATACTGGCTGTCCCGGTACCAGACGCGGGTGAAGCCGGCCGGCACGCCCGGCACCTCGAAACCCGGTCGCCACTGGGGATTGGCGCCCCAGCCCGGACGCTGGCCGGCCCAGTGCGGATCCCGCTCCGGACGCGGTGGCGGGGGCGGCGGATAGTTCCGACCCGGCTGGTCGGGCGCCGGCATCATGTAGCCGGGACGCGGCACGGGGACGGGTCGATCCTGCCAGGCCGGCTGATAGCCCGGCCGCGGTGGTGGGGGGTCGTTGCGCTCCCAGCGCTCCAGGGCCGGACCATTGCCGCGCCCGGGACCGTCGCCCCGCCCGGGCGGGCCGCCATTCCAGCCACCCTGACCGCCGCCCTGCCAGCGTCCGGCATTGCCTGGGGGCATGACCGGCGGCGGCTGGGCGCCCGCCGGGGGCGTGACATAGCCGCCGCCGAGGCGATAGTTGTTATCGGCCCAGGCGGGCCCGGCGCTCCACAGGGAAACGCCGGAAAGGACAAGCGCACACAGCACGGCAGGCGATTTCATCGCACGGCTCCACGAGGGGATGACCCAGAGTACCCCAAGGCTTGGACCCTGCCCCAGCCTGGCTGTTAGCCCCGCGCCGATCTGCCATCGAACGGCCACTGCAGGTGCCGAGAGCACGCCGAGAAACCCGGAGCCCGCAAGGACGGAGCGAACGTCCGCGCCTGCAATCATCTCGGGCTTCGGGCATTCCCGGGGTCGATCCCTGGGGGTAGCGGGGAAGTTTCTGCCCCTCTGTCATCGCACTTCTAGCGGTCCGCTCGGGTCTATGGCCCCACGCAAGGAGGAAAACACATGTCGAAACACCATCATCACGTTGGCTGGTTCAAACGCCGCCATGAGGTAAAGCCGGACGACCTCACCATCGTCGACAATTCCCTGGTCAAGCGCGCCGTCGGTGCCGCCGCCCTTGGCAATGCCATGGAGTGGTTCGATTTCGGCGTCTATGGCTACCTGGCCGTAACCCTCGGCAAGGTCTTCTTTCCCGACGGCGATGCCGCGGCCCAGTTGATCGCCACTTTCGCCACCTTTACCGTGGCCTTCCTGGTTCGCCCCATCGGCGGCATGGTCTTTGGCCCCCTGGGTGACAAGTACGGTCGCCAGAAGGTGCTGGCCCTGACCATGATCATGATGGCCCTGGGCACCTTCAGCATCGGCCTCATCCCCAGCTATCAGAGCATCGGCATCTGGGCGCCCGCCCTGCTGCTGCTGGCGCGGGTGGTGCAGGGCTTCTCCACCGGGGGGGAATACGGCGGCGCGGCCACCTTCATCGCCGAATACGCCACCGACAAGACCCGCGGACGCATGGGCAGCTGGCTGGAGTTCGGCACCCTCGCCGGCTACATCGCCGGCGCGGGAACGGTGACGGCGCTCACGGCGGCCCTGACGCAGGAGCAGCTGCTCGACTGGGGCTGGCGCGTGCCCTTCTTCATCGCCGGCCCGCTCGGCCTGCTCGGCCTCTACATGCGTCTCAAGCTGGAAGAGACCCCGGCATTCAAGGCTCATACCGAGGCCAACGAGGGCAAGGCGGCGGACGGCCCGGCGCACAGCCTGCGCGAGCTGTTCACCCTGCATCGCGTCGCCCTGCTCAAGTGCATCGGCCTGGTGCTGGTGTTCAACGTCACCGACTACATGCTGCTGACCTACATGCCCAGCTACCTGGCCGTGACCATGGGCTATGCAGAGACCAAGGGCCTGCTGCTGATCCTCATCGTCATGGTGGTGATGATGCCGCTCAACATCCTCGGTGGCTTCTTCAGCGACCGCCTGGGCCGCAAGCCGATGATCATCGGTGCCTGCTTGGCGATCCTGGTGCTGGCGATTCCCTGCCTCAAGCTGATCGGCAGCGGCCACGACTGGCTGATCTTCCTCGGCCTGATGCTCCTGGGCATGGCCCTGGCCTGCTTCACCAGCACCATGCCGTCCACCCTGCCGGCGCTGTTCTACACCCCGATCCGCTACAGCGCCCTGTCCATCGCCTTCAACATCTCGGTGTCGCTGTTTGGCGGGACCACCCCGCTGGTCACCGCCTGGCTGGTGGAAAAGACCGGCGACCCCCTGGTGCCGGCCTACTACATGATGGCCGCGGCGGTGATCGGCATCCTGACCATGCTCACCGTGCGCGAAACCGCCGGCCAGCCCCTGCGCGGCTCGCCGCCCTCGGTGGCCAGCGAAGAGGAGGCCAAGGAATTCCTCGCCAGCGACGCGCCCCTGACCGTGGACAAGCAGCCGCCCGGGCAGGCGTAAGCCCCGATCGCGGCCATGGCGGTCCGCCGACGCGGCCGCTCCTACAGGCATGTAACGCGGTAGGAGCGGCCCATGGCCGCGATGCTCTTCCCACCCAACCTCCCCCAAATGCCCCTCTCCCCCTGGGAGAGGGCCGGGGTGAGGGTAAGCCAAACGCCAAAAACTTCCGCCCAAAAGAAAAGGGGAGACCTTGCGGCCTCCCCTTGAATTCGTTGTCCTCTCGCACCGCTCGTGACGGTGGCTGCGATCGACCAGGAATGGTGACCTGGGCGGGCCCGGGCGTCGCGGACGGGATACCGTCGTTGACGATGCGAAAGGCCCTCCTGGGGCGCCTTCGTTGGACAGCTCTACCGGGCTATCGAAGTTGAGTTCAGCTTACGCCCCTGCTGCCGGCAGCGGGTTGCGTTGTGCAGCTTCTTTCCTGCCTCTTGCGCAATCCATGACCACAAACCTAGGATTGAACGCAATCGGCTAGCGCAAGGCACACAAAATGGACAAACTCGATCGCTTCGATCTGAAAATCTTGGCAGAACTGCAGCGCGATGCGCGTCTCTCCAACCAGGAACTGGCCGAACGCATTGGCCTGTCGCCCTCACCCTGCTCACGCCGGGTCAAGCAACTGGAAGACAGCGGCTACATCACCCGCCAGGTCGCCCTGCTGGATCGCAAGAAACTTGGCCTGTCGCTGACCGCCTTCGTGCTGATCGGCATGGACAGGCACACCCCCGAGCGCTTCGAGAACTTCCAGGCGATCATCGCCCAGTGCCCCGAGGTGCTGGAGTGCTGCCTGGTCACCGGCATGGATGCGGACTATCAGCTCAAGGTCGTCGTACCCGACATGGAGCACTACCAGCAGCTGCTGCTGGGCACCCTGACGCGCATCGAGGGCGTCTCCAGCGTGCGGTCGAGCTTTGTGCTCAACCAGATCCTGGCCAGTACCGAGCTACCGCTCAATCACCTGCGGCCCTGAGCGCGGCGCGGCTTCGACGCCGGCTTCGAGAAAACGCGGCAACACCAGCATGTGCGGCACGGCGAAGGCAGCCAGCACGGCGAATAGCGCGCGGATGCCGGTGCGCTCCTGCAGCAGGAACACCAGGCCACCGGCCAGGGTAAACAGCGCAGCGCCCAGCAGGATCGGCCACGTCAGACGCAGATAGGCCTTGAAGGTGGCCGCCCCCAACAAACGTTGGCGCACCCCGGTCTGGGGCGCGGCGTGCAGCAGGTAGAAGCCCAGGGCGAACCCCACCAGCGGCGGCGCCAGCACCACGGCCAGCAGCGTCACCGCCAACCTGGGGCACCGCTGCTGCCAGGCGGCCAGCAACAGCACCGGCAGCGCCAGCAGCCCACCCAGGGCGAGCACGCGGGCCAGCCAGTCCGCGAGGGCCAGAGAGGCAGCCGGCCCCATGGCCAAAGCCAGCAACCGGGCGACGGCGGCTTCGTGCACCACCGCCGGACCGCCAATGATGAACAGCCCCAGGGCCAGCGAGGTCAGCCGATTGGGAAACAGCTCGTCTTCATGGGCGAAATGCCAGGCCGAGAGCAGCAGGAACAGCAGCAGCGCTGCCGTGCCCGCCAGTTGCCAGCAGAGCAGGCAGGCCAGGGCTGTCGCCAGATAGCAGCCGAGAAAGGCGAGGCGCCGCCCGGGTGCGACCAGGCGCAGATCGCTGGCCCCATGCAGCAGGCCCAGACCCAGGCCTACCGCCAGGGCATAGGCCAGTTGCCCGGCCCCGCTCGCCAGACTGGCGAGCCCGGCGGTCAGCACCAGCGCCAGCCAGCCGCGCCCGCTCACGCTCATCCCTAGACGCCAGGCCGCGCCAGGGCCGCCTTGAGATTGCGCTCCGAGGTGAAGGCATAAACCACCTTGGCCAGCACATCGAGGATCAGGAAGACCCAGACCGTGGCGGCGTCGCTCACCGCCCAGACCCCCTCGGGACCCACGGCGAAGACCACCGGATAGATCAGCCAGAGCACACTGAGAAAGCCGACATTCTTGCGATAGGCCGCGCCGATCGCAGCGTGCTGCCCAGCCAGGGCCGCCAGCGGTTTCCACAGCAGATAGAGCACCCCGACGAAGGCCGCGCAGGACCAGGCGAAGAACACCCACTTGAGGGTGCCGTAGGGCGCCAGGGAGGCGACCAGGCCGGTGACGATCATCACCACGTCCAGGGTGACGATGGAGGCCACGAAGCCGGCCTGGCCTTCCTGCTCGCGTGCGCCCAGATAGGCCGAGCTGACCACCCCGGCCAGCAGCAGCGGCGTGGTGAAGGTCCAGTCCAGGTAGCGAGCCAGATAGGTGATGCTCCCATCGGGCTTGATCAGATTACCGACTCCCAGGTACATGGAAAGATAGGCCGTGGCGGCGATGAAGGGCACTGCGGCATGGACCAGGGTATGGCCGCGCAACGGTCCGCGGTGCGCACCCTTGGCATAGATGGCCAGGGAAGCCAGCGACATGATGACGAAGCCGATTAGCAGGGGAGTCTGACTCATGGGGTTCTCCAGGGGACGTTAGTCGCGCCGCGACGAACCAGACCCTCTGGAGTAGGGGTTTCTCGGCTACCGCTGCGCCTAGGGTAGAGAAGCGGCCCTGTGAATTGGTTCAAAATGTTTCAGGGCGGCAAACTGGCTGTCACCTGATCCGGATCAACACGGCCTGCCCCGCGCCCAGGCAGGCTGCGCCGCTTCATGCCCGCCCAGGAATCCGCATGCTGCCGGCCCAGAACGTGATGCTGAGCTATGGACGCTGCTGCGCCAGCCCCGCCTTCTTCGATGATTTCTACCAGCGCTTCCTGGCCAGCTCGCCCCGGGTCCGGGAGAAATTCGCCCACACCGACATGGCCGCGCAGAAGCTGCTGCTGCGTCACGGCATCATGAATCTGGTACTCGTCGCCCGCGGCATGCCCACCACCAAGCTGCGTCAGCTTGGCGAAAGCCATTGCCGCGCAAGGCTGGACATCGACCCCGAGCTCTACGACCTCTGGGTCGACTGTCTGCTCGCCACCCTGGCTCAACACGATGCTGACTTCTCTCCAGCGTTGCGCCAGGAATGGCAGGGCGTGCTGGAAGCGGGAATCGCGGTGATGCGTAGTTACTACTGAGCCGGCCTGGGGCCTGTTGGGCTTCGCCGCGCTCAGCCCAACACCCCACGGCACCGCACCTCCCCCAAACGCCCCCTCTCCCCCAGGGAGAGGGCCGGGGTGAGGGCAAACCAAACTCCGAAGTACCGCTATCCCACCCAAGACAGCCCAATACCGGCCACCTGCCAGCCACCATCGGTCGGCCAACTCGGCCAATCGCCCGGCAACACCCGTCTCGCGCTTTACCCGCCGCACCTGCCTGACTAACGTATGACGAAAGGATTTTTGTGCGCCAGGTCTCGCTTTACCGCACCCTGCCGCCTCTCGGAATGGATGACCGATGGCCCGCTTCTTCCCCGCTCGCAGCCAGTGCCAGTTCGATACCCCCGGTGAACGTCGCTTCGCCGAACGCCTGGAAAAACTGCTAGAAGACGACTACCTCTGCTGGAGCAACGTCCCGGTCGGCCCCAAGGCGCGCTACCCGGATTTCGTCGTACTTCATCCACGGCGCGGCATCCTGGTGCTGGAGGTCAAGGACTGGAAGCTCGCCACCCTTGAATCCGTCACCCCGGGCAAGGTGCGGCTGCATACCCAGGACGGCCTGAAGACCGTCGCCAATCCCTTGCTGCAAGCCCGCTCCTACATCCTCGAAGTCGACCTGCTACTCAAGAAAGATCCGCTGCTGCGCCAGAGCGCCGGCTCGCCCCATCCGGGCCAGCTGATCATGCCCTGGGGCTGGGGCGTGGTGCTCACCGGCATCACCCGGCGCCAATTCGAGCAGACCGACCTCGCCGACGTCCTCGATCCGCAGCGCGTGCTCTTCCAGGACGAGATGACCGAGTCCGCCGACCCGGAAGCCTTCCAGCAACGCCTCTGGGACATGTTCCCCCACGTCTTTCCCTGCGCCCTGACCCTGCCGCAGATCGACCGGGTGCGCTATCACCTCTACCCCGAGGTACGGGTCAACAGCCAGCCCGGCCAATTCGGCCTGTTCGACGCTGCCGAGGCGCCGCTGCCCAGCCTGATCAAGGTCATGGACCTGCAGCAGGAACAGCTGGCGCGCTCCCTGGGTGACGGCCACCGCGTCATCCACGGCGCCGCCGGCAGTGGCAAGACCATGATCCTCGGCTATCGCTGCGCTCACCTGGCCAAGGTCTCGGTCAAACCCATCCTGGTGCTCTGCTACAACAAGTCCCTGGCCGGGCGCCTGCGCCAGGTGATCGAGCAGAAGGGCCTGGGCGAACGGGTGGTGGTGCAGAACTTCCATGCCTGGTGCGCCGAGATACTCACCGCCTACCAGGTGGACAAGCCGGACCACCGCTTGCCGGTGGCGGCCAAGATGGAGCAGTACGTGCTGCGCACCATCGAGGGCGTCGACCGCGGCCAGATCCCCCGCGGCCAGTACAGCGCCGTGCTGATCGACGAAGGCCACGACTTCGCCCCTGAATGGTTCCAGCTGGTGGTGCAGATGGTCGACCCCAGCACCCAGTCCCTGCTGGTGCTCTATGACGACGCCCAGGCCATCTACCGCGGTAAGGGCGGCAAGAAGGCGCTGGACTTCAGCTTCGCCAGCGTCGGCATCCAGGCCCAGGGCCGCACCACCATCCTCAAGCTCAACTACCGCAACACGGTGGAGATCCTCGCTGTCGCCCGTGCCTTCGCTACCGAACTGCTGACCAGCCGTGACGCCAGCGAAGACGGCGTGCCCCTGATCGCCCCGGAAAGCGCCGGCCGCCGCGGTCCCTTCCCCGAACTCATCCAGTGCGGCAGCGACCGCGAGGAATGGGACCTGCTCATCGCCCGCATCCGCGACGAACAGGCAAACGGCCGCCTGCTCAGCGACATGGCCATCCTCTACCGCAGCACCAGCCAGGCCTACCAGGCCGAATACGAACTCAAGAAGGCTGCCATCCCCTACCGCTCCGGCGCCAGCAACAAGGGCCGCGCCCAACTCTACGACGCCGAAGACAGCGTGAAGATCGTCAGCATGCACTCCAGCAAAGGGCTGGAGTTTGGTTTGGTACTGATTCCAGGACTAGGCGAAATGCCCAAGCAGGGCGAGCCGGAAGCGGACGAGGCGCGATTGCTGTATGTGGCGATGACGCGGGCGATTGATCGGTTGGTGATGAGTTATCAAACCTCTTCACCCTTTTCCCAAAAAATTAACTTAACCATCCAGAAACGCAAATACGATCATGAAAATATCCAAGCTTAGAATAAAAAACCTAAGAACCATAACATCCGAACAGGTAATCGACTTAAGTAATGGACTTACGATCGTAGGACCTAACAACTCAGGAAAATCAAACACCCTTTTAGGCATATACTACTTCTTTACTGGCCCGGAAAATACCCATAAATACAATCACACAATAGACCTTCCATTCAATCAAGAAACAATACAAACCAGTCTAACATGCGCATTTGATTTTGATTTATCCAAAAACCTAGACAGAGAAATAGTAAATGCCGCAAGAAAAATGCAAGGCATGCTTCTTGATCACAAACAAGAGGGCATAACAAACACTTTCACAATAAATCTAGTTTTTAGAAAGTCCTCACCCGTATATCAGATATTCCCGGGAGTAAAACAAGACATCCGAAAAAGAACCGAATACCTATCATTACAAAAATTTGTAATCGACTCAATTCTGGATCACTTTAAATGCTACAGAATTCCATCTGAAAAATCCGTTGAAAAAATCTATAAAGAGTTTGTAACGCCACTAGTTAAAAAAGAAATTGCAAAAGCAATTCAGCCATATGATGCAATGATTAGAGAAAGCATCAATTCTCTTAGCATCAGCATGAATCAATCTCTGACAGAAGCAGGAATTACCGAAGCGGAAGTTACTCTAGACTATCCATCAGGCGCTTTAGAAAACCTGATATCTTCTTTAGAACTGCAAGTCGACGATGCGAACAAAAGCTCGATTTATTCAAAAGGAATGGGACTGCAGTCCACGATTCTTTTTTCGGCGCTTGAGTGGGTTACAAAGCAGCAACAGGACAATCACGTAGTGTGGCTCATAGAAGAACCTGAAACTTTTATGCATCCGGCATTGGCGCAGAAAGCCTGCATGATTCTTGAAAAACTCGGAGATGCCTCTACTCTTGTAAAGACGACCCACAGTTTGGGCTTTCTTCCTAACAACCCCTCACTAATAAGCGGCGTATTTTTTGATAGAAAAGAAAAAAGCACATCACTTAAAACCTACAAAACAATATCTCATGCAACATCTGACATTCGAAGCGCGCTAGGGGTACGATTTTCCGACTATTTCAACCTTTCGCAGATAAATATTTTTGTCGAAGGAGAAACCGATGTGGAGTATCTTCGAGCCGCAATAAAATCATACGAAAATAAACACTCAAAGAAACTTGTAATTGGAAGCAATACAAACATAATTAGCTTTGGCGGCTGCAAAAATCTATCTGGCTTCCTCAGAGCAAACTACGAGTTCATCTCAAAAGAAGTGATTGCAATCTCGCTCTTTGACGGAGACGAGGCGGGAGATAGAGCAACACAAGATCTGAGGGGATTTTTCGGATCGAAGGGTGGCTTTTATCCCGACAGAGATTACACATCCATTCCTGGAGGAAAAGAAATAGAAGGCCTTTTCCCTGATGAGTGGATATGGGCTGCCCATAGGGATCATCAAAACTGGTTTGATCCGGAAGGATTCGATTATGACGCGGCCAAAAATATAAAGAAGGTAAAAATCTTCGATCAACACAAAAAAAACTTCATGAATTTAATGTTAGATTACATGAAAAATCCTTACGAAGAATCGCACCCAGCCCCCTTTGACATCGTTATCGAAGCAGTAAATGAACTTGCTGAAAGAGGCCTAAAACGACTATTAAACGAGCCATGATTGCTAACCGCAACAACTAAACTAATTAGAACATGATTGACTTACCAACAACCCCACAAACGCCTCCGCCTGCGGCGACACCTCATCCCGGCGCCTGAGCAACCACACCGCCGAAGTCGCCTCGGGATCGTCCAGCTCCCGATACACCAGCCCTTCCATCTGGGTGCGTTGGTAGGTGGCGGGCAGCACGGTGACGCCGAGGCCGGCGGCGACCAGGCCGAGGATGATGAGGACTTCGCTGGCCTCCTGGACGATGCGCGGGGCGAAGCCGGCGCGGGCGGTGAGGGTCAGTAGTTGATCGTAGAGGCCGGTGCCGAAGCTGCGCGGGAAGTAGACGAAGGGCTCCTCGGCGAGCGCGGCCAGAGGCAGCGGGCCGCTGCCCTGCTGGGCCAGCGGATGGTCGTGTCTCAGGGCGACCACCAGGGGTTCGCGGAAGAGTTCGACCGCCACCAGGGCGTCGGGCAATTCGATGGGGCGGATCAGGCCGATCTGCAGGTTGCCGGCGAGCATGGCGTCGATCTGGTCGCGGCTGCTCATCTCCTGCAGTTGCAGGCGCACCTCCGGATAGGCGCGGCGATAGGCGAACAGGGTCTTGGGGATGGTGGCGACGAAGGGCGAAGAGGCACTGAAGCCCACCTGAAGCTGCCCGGTCTCACCGCGCCCGGCGCGACGGACCCGTTCGGCGGCGCGTTCGCTGGCCAGGAGGATCTGCCGGGCTTCATCGAGAAACAGCCGGCCAGCATCGGTCAGGGCGACGCGTCTGTTGGTGCGCTCCAGCAGGCGGGTGTCCAGCTCGGCTTCCAGGGCCTGGATCTGCTGACTGAGCGGCGGCTGGGAGATGTTGAGGCGCTGGGCCGCACGACCGAAGTGCAGTTCTTCAGCCACCGCCACGAAGTACCTCAGGTGTCGCAATTCCATACCTTCTCCATTGAGTCGCAAAACCTATCAATCGAGACGGACAATATATTGGATATATGACAGCGACCAGCCTAGGGTGATGAGGTCAGACTTGCCTTGAGGTACCTGTGAACACGTCCCGGTCGTCCGCCACGCCCCCTGCCCCGCCGCTGGAAACCCGCCCTGCCGCCAATGAGCCGCAGCACGCACCGGACGCCTTCATCGAAAAGGGGACGCCGCAATTCCTGCGCACCGCCCTGGCGCTGTTCTGCGGCGGCTTCGCCACCTTCGCCCTGCTCTATTGCGTGCAGCCGCTGATGCCGATCTTTTCCCAGGCCTTTGGCCTCACTGCTGCCGCCAGCAGTCTGTCGCTGTCCCTGGCCACCGGCCTCATGGCCTGCGGCCTGCTGGTGACCGGGCCGATCTCCGATGCCATCGGGCGCAAGTCGGTGATGGTCTATGCGCTGTTCGCCGCAGGCGGCTTCACCCTGCTCAGCGCCCTGATGCCCACCTGGGACGGCATCCTGGTGACCCGCGCCCTGGTCGGGCTGTCGCTGGCCGGGGTGGCCGCAGTGGCCATGACCTACCTGGCCGAAGAGGTGCATCCCGAACACCTGGGCTATGCCATGGGCCTCTATATCAGCGGCAATGCCCTGGGCGGGATGTCCGGCCGGGTGATCAGCGGGGTGCTTGTGGATTTCGTCTCCTGGCGCATCGCCCTCGGCGCCCTGGGGGTGCTGGCGCTGGTGGCGGCGGTGCTGTTCAAGCGCAGCCTGCCGGCTTCGAAGCGCTTTCAGCCACGGCCGCTGCGGCCACGCAGCCTGCTCGCCGGCTATGCCCTGCACTTTCGCGATGCCGGGCTGCCCTGGCTGTTCCTGGAAGCCTTCCTGCTGATGGGCGCCTTCGTTACCCTGTTCAACTACATCGCCTATCGCCTGCTGGCCGAGCCCTATCACCTGAGCCAGGCCTGGATCGGCGTGCTGTCGCTGGTCTATCTGGCGGGGATCTACAGCTCGGCCAAGTTCGGCAGTCTGGCCGATCGTTTCGGCCGGCGGCAGGTATTCGCTGGCGCCATCGTGCTCAAGCTGTGCGGCCTGCTGCTGACCCTGTTCACCCCGCTGTGGCTGGTGCTGCCGGGCATGCTGCTGTTCACCTTCGGCTTCTTCGGTGCCCACTCCGTGGCCAGCAGCTGGGTGGGGCGGCGGGCGCGCCAGGCGCGTGGCCAGGCGTCGTCGCTCTATCTGTTCAGCTACTACGCCGGCTCCAGCGTGGCTGGCACCCTGGGCGGTGTCTGCTGGCACCTGGGGGGCTGGACCGGCGTCGGCCTGTTCATCGGCGCCCTGCTGCTCGCGGCCCTGGCCGTGGCGGTCCGCCTGTCCAGGTTACAGCCGTTGCCAGCGGCGTGACGCCAGGCCTCGACCGCTCCCTTGAGGTTGAAACGCCCGTGGAGCGGCCCCCTGCAGCCATGATCGCGATAACCGTCAGCGACAGCTTCACCTTTACCTTCAGCGCTCTTCCCTAAATCGCCGTTTCTACTGCCGCTCGTCGCACGGAGCGGCGTTTCGTGCCCTGAAAAGGGGCCCTCTGCCTCCCGCCACGCTAGCCTGTCCCTGGCTTGGCGGCGCGACTGTCACCTCTTCGCAAAGTTCAGACAAATGTTTGCCTAGGGTGGGAGCCGCTTGGATAATGCGCGCCGAACGCTGCAATACCCTGCTCATCAGGGATAGATGAAACGGCAAGCACGCAAGGCTCCGGGGTAGATTCGGCTGTGAACATGCACTTCCAGATTAGCGATTGGCGCGCCTGGGCGCCTGGTCTTGGCGACCAGGACGCCTGGCGGCAGTGGTGCGCCGCGCCCTGGCGTCCGGCGGACGACGGCAGCCAACCCGATGCCAGCTTCCTGCCGGCCATGCAGCGCCGCCGCCTGAGCCGGCTGGCGCGCATGACCTTCCAGGTGGCCTGGCCGCTGGCCGACGCCCATGGCGAGCCGCTGCCGCTGATCTTTGCCTCGCGTCATGGCGAGACCCCGCGCACCCTGGCCATCCTCCAGGAACTGGCTCGCGGCGAGCCGCTCTCCCCGACCCAGTTCAGCCTCTCGGTGCACAACGCCATCATCGGCCAATGGTCGATCCTGCGCGGCGACCACAGCGAGATGAATGCCCTGGCCACCGGCCGCGACGGTCTCGAACACGCCGTGCTGGAGGCCTGCACCCTGCTCGCCGAAGGCGCCAGCGGGGTGCTGGTGGTGATCGCCGAAGAGGCGCCGCCGGCGCTCTATGCACCGCAGATCGACGATGTCCCCTTTCCCTATGCCGTGGGCCTGCTGCTCACCCCTGGCAGCGGCCATGGCCTGAGCGGCGCACCGGCTCCGGCGGATGCCGCGACCAGTGCCTGGCCCCATGCCCTTGAGTTGCTGCGCCTGCTGGAAGCACCTGGCGCCCTGCACCTCGCCTATGCCGGGCGCGCCTGGCACTGGCAGGCGGAGGCCTGCGGATGAGCGACCGCCTGGACTACGGCTATCGACTGCTGGCCACGGGACTCAACTTCGTGGTGTTCGGCTGCGGCGCCCTGGTCTTTCGCCTGCTGATCCTGCCGCTCCTGCTGGTCCTGCCGGGCGATCCCCTGCGCCGCCGCCAGCGTGCGCGGCGGGCCAATGCCCGGCTGTTCCGCTTCTTCGTCGCCTTCATGGTGCTGACCCGGGTGATGAACCTGCGTATCCAGGGCCACGAGCGGCTGGGGCGTCCGGGCCAGCTGATCATCGCCAACCATCCCTCGCTGATCGACGTGGTGGTGCTCATCGGCCTGGTGCCCGACGCCAATTGCGTGGTCAAGCAGGGCCTTTGGCAGAACCCCTATCTCAAGCGGCAGATCCAGGCCGCCGGCTATATCAGCAACAACGGCAGCGCCGAGATGCTCGACGAAGCCGCCGACGCCCTGCGCGAAGGCCAGACGCTGATCATCTTTCCCGAGGGGACCCGCACCACCCCCGGCGAGCCGCCGCGCTTCCATCGTGGCGCCGCGGCCATCGCCCTGCGCGGCGCCCGCTGCATCACCCCGGTCATTATCCGCGTGGTGCCCAGCACCCTGACCAAGGCCACGCCCTGGTATCGCATCCCCTCCCGGCGCTTCGACTTCCAGCTGGAAGTGGGCGCCGACATCGACCCCACCACCTTCGCCGGGCGGCCGCTGCCGCTGGCGTCGCGTGAACTCAACGACCAGCTGCACCAGCTCTACCTGAAGGAAACCGGCAACCATGACTGATCTCAACCTTGAGCTCAAAAGCCTGATCATCGAGGCGCTCGGCCTCGAGGACGTCACCGTCGACGACATCGGCGACGACCAGATCCTGTTCGGCGACGGCCTGGGCCTGGATTCGGTGGACGCCCTGGAGCTGGGCCTGGCGATCCAGAAGCGCTACGGCATCCGCATCGACGCCGAAGCCAAGGACACCCGCACCCATTTCGCCAACGTCAACGCCCTTGCGGCCTTCGTCGCCGCCCAGCGCGCCGCCTGAGGAGATTGCCATGCAAAGCCGTGAAGCCATCTTCGAGACCCTGCGCAGCGCCCTGGTCGAACTCTTCGAACTGGAGCCCGAGCGGGTGACCCTGGAGGCCAACCTCTACGAGGACCTGGAGATCGACAGCATCGACGCCGTCGACCTGATCGACCACCTGCGCCGCCAGACCGGGCACAAGATCGCCGCCGAGCAATTCCGCCAGGTGCGCACCGTGGGTGACGTGGTCGAGGCCGTCCATCGCATCAGCCAGGCGGACGCCTGATCCGCCGCCTATGAGTGCCCTGCCTTCCCGCTCCCCCCTGGGCCTGGTCGCCAGTGCTCTGCTGCTCCTGCTCGGCCTGGCCTATCCCTTCGCCGTCTACTTCGGCCTGCAGCACCTCTCGCCGCGCCTGTTCGCCGCCGGCCTCGGCGCCCTCTGGGGCCTGCGCCTGCTGCAACCCGGCCTCAACGGCCTGCAGCGCGGCACCGCCCTGGTCGCCCTGGGCTTCTGCCTGCTGCTGGCCCTGAGCGACGCCGCCGTGCTGCTGCGCTGGTATCCGGTGCTGCTCAGCCTCTTCCTGCTGGCAGTATTCGGCCTGAGCCTGCTGCGCGGCCAGCCGCTGATCGAGCGCCTGGCGCGGCTGCGCGAGCCCGAGCTGCCACCCCGTGCGATGCGCTACACCCGCCGGGTGACCCAGGTCTGGTGCCTGTTCTTTCTGTTCAATGCGCTCACCGCCGCCGCCCTGGCGCTCTGGGCGCCGCTGGCCTGGTGGACCCTCTATACCGGCGTCATCGCCTATGGCCTGATGGGCCTGCTGTTCGCCGGTGAATGGCTGGTCCGCCAGCGCGTGCGGAGGCTGTCATGACGTTCACCCCTCTCGCCGACCTGCTGGGCGCCGCGAGCCCGCTGGATGCGGCCCTCAAGCAGCGCGCCCTGAGCCTGGCGGCGGCCTTCCAGGCCAGTGGCCTCAAGCGCCTGGCGCTGCATCTGGACGATGCCGAGGACCTGGCCTGCGCCCTGCTCGGTGCCTGGCGCGCCGGCATCGAGGTGATCCTGCCGGCCGACGTCCAGCCCGCCACCCGTGCTCGACTGATGCCTAGACTCGATGCCTGGCTCGACGATCTTGCCGGCTGGACGGCCGCCGAGCCCCTGGCGCCCGCCGCGCTCGACCTCCAGGCACCGCTGCTGACCCTGAGCACCTCGGGCTCCAGTGGCGAACCCAAACTGATCGCCAAGCAGCTGTTCCAGCTGGCCAACGAGGTCGCTGCCCTGGAGCGGCTGTGGGGTGGCTCTCTCGGCGACGCGACCTTCCTTGGCAGCGTCTCCACCCAGCACATCTATGGCCTGCTGTTTCGCGTGCTCTGGCCGCTCTGCGCCGGTCGCCCCTTCGCCCGCCAGGCGCTGCCCTTCACCGAGGAACTGCAGCGCGAGACCGCCGCCCTGCTGCGCGAAGGTCGCCGTGTGGTGTGGATCAGCAGCCCGGCGCTGCTCAAGCGCCTGGGCGAGAACCTCGACGACGCCATCCTCGCTCAGGTGGTACGGGTGTTTTCCTCTGGCGGCGTGCTGCCGGAAGCGGCGGCGACGGCCTGCCAGGTCCGTTTCGGCCAGTACCCCACCGAGGTCTATGGCAGCTCCGAGACCGGCGGCATCGCCTGGCGCCAGGGCCCGCAGCCCTGGCAGGCCTTCGCCGACCTGAAGCTGGGCCAGGACGCTGACGGCGCCCTCTGGCTGACCTCGCCCTATCTGCCCCAGGGCGTGCGCGAGCAGACCATGGACGGCGTCCGCCTGCTGGATGACGGTCGCTTCGAACTGCTCGGGCGCCTGGATCGCATCGTCAAACTGGAAGAGAAGCGCATCGCCTTGCCGGCACTGGAAGCGCGCCTGCTCGACCATCCCGCCGTCGCCGACGTCCGCCTGGGCGTGGTGCAGCAGGGTCGCGCCCTGCTCGGCGCCCTGGTCGCCCTGAGCGAACACGGCCTGCACCAGCTGCGCAATGGCGGTCGCCGCGCCCTGGTGGCCGAGTTGCGCGAACACCTGGTCGGCCATTGCGAGGCCATCGCCCTGCCACGCCGCTGGCGCCTGCTGCTGGCGCTGCCCTACAGCGCCCAGGGCAAGCTGGCCCAGGCCGAAGTAGAACGCCTGCTGGCCCAGCCACGGCCAGTGGAGATCGAACCGCTCGACGTCGAGCGGACCGCGGACGGCTGGCGGCTGGAGCTGGAAGTCGCCCCGGACCTGGCGTTCTTTTCCGGCCACTTCCCCACGGCGCCGGTGGTGCCCGGGGTGGTGCAGGTCGGCTGGGCCCAGCGCCTGGCCCGCCAGCACCTGGATCTGCCCGCGGACTTCGCCGGGATGGAGGTGCTGAAATTCCAGCAGCTGCTGCGCCCCGGTGACCGGGTGACCCTGACCTTCCACTTCGACGCCACCCGCAGCAAGCTGCACTTCGCCTTTCGCCAGGGCACCGCGGCCTGCTCTTCCGGGCGCATCCTGCTCAAGGAGGCGCAGCCATGAGCTTTCGGGCCTGCGCGGTGATCCCGGTGTTCGACCATGAGCACGCCCTGCCGCTGGTGGTCCAGGCGCTGCGCCAGCGCGCCCTGCCCTGCGTGCTGGTGGACGACGCCTCCAGCCCCGCCTGCGCCCAGGTGATGGACGAGCTGGCGACCCAGCCCGACGTCCATCTGCTGCGCCTGCCGGTCAACCAGGGCAAGGGCGGCGCGGTGATGGCCGGACTCGCCGAGGCGCAGCGGCTGGGCTTCAGCCATGCCCTGCAGGTGGACGCCGACGGCCAGCACGACCTGGCCGACGTGGCCGCCTTTCTCGCCGAGGCCCAGGCCTATCCCGAGGCGCTGATCTGCGGCTATCCGCAATTCGACGACTCGGTGCCCAGGGGTCGGCTCTATGCCCGCTACCTCACCCATGTCTGGGTGTGGATCAACAGCCTGTCGCTGGCGATCCGCGACAGCATGTGCGGCTTTCGCGTCTATCCGCTGGCGCCGACCCTGGCGGTGATCCGCGCCGGCGGCCTGGGCAAGCGCATGGATTTCGACCCGGAGATCCTGGTGCGCCTGGCCTGGCGCGAGCAGCCCATGCGCTGGCGGCCGACCCGGGTGCACTATCCGCTGGATGGCCGGTCGCACTTTCGCCTCTGGCAGGACAACGTGCTGATCTCGCGCATGCACACCCGGCTGTTCTTCGGCATGCTGCTGCGCGCGCCGCGCCTGCTCTGGCGCCGGGTGCGCGCGTGAGCGGCCACTGGGCGCAGCAGCGCGAGCGTGGCAGCCCCCTGCTGATGCGCCTCACCGCCTGGCTGGCACGGCACCTGGGCCGCCGCGCCATCGCCCCGCTGCTGCGGCTGATCGTGCTGTACTTCTTCCTGTTCGGCGCCCGCGCCCGCCGTGGCATCCGCGACTACCAGCAGCGCCTGGCCCGCTGGAGCGGTCGTCCCGACCTGCAGCCCAGCTGGCGCAGCGGCTACGCCCAGTTCATGGCCTTCGCCGAAGCCCTGCTGGACAAGCTCGATGCCTGGAACGGCCGTCTCGGCCTGGATCAGGTGCAACTGCACGATCCGGATCAGGTGCACAGCCGCATGCACGCGCCGCGCGGCGAGATCCTGGTCACCGCCCACCTGGGCAACCTCGAAGTCTGTCGCGCCCTGGCCCAGCTGGGGCGGCGGGTGCGCCTCAATGTGCTGGTGCACACCCGCCATGCCGAAGCCTTCAATCGCCTGCTGGAGGAAGCCGGCGCCAGTGATCTGCGGCTGATCCAGGTCAGCGAGCTGGACCCGGCGGTGATGCTGCAGCTCAGCGAGCGCCTGGAGCGCGGCGAATGGCTGGCCATCGCCGGTGACCGGGTGCCGCTGCACGGCGGCCGGACCGTCGAGGTGGATTTCCTCGGCGCCCCGGCGCCCTTCCCCCAGGGCCCCTGGCTGCTGGCGCACCTGCTGCGCTGCCCGACCAACCTGCTGTTCTGCCTGCGCGAAGCCGACGGCTACCACCTCTACCTGGAAGACTTCGCCCCGGCCCCGGCCTGGCGTCGCCAGGAGCGCGCCGCCGGCATCCAGGGCCTGGCCCAGGCCTATGCCGAGCGCCTTGCCGCCCATTGCCTCAAGGCGCCGCGGCAGTGGTTCAACTTCTACCCCTTCTGGAGTCGCGATGAACGCTAGTGTTCGCTTTGGTAGCCAAGCCCTCGCCATCGAAGACCTGGTCGCCCTGGCCGAGGGCCGGGCCCAGGCCGAATTGCAGGACGACGCCGCCTTTCGCGACGGCATCGCCCGCGGTGCCCGCTTCGTCGAGTCGCTGCTGGCCCGCGAGGGCTCGGTCTACGGCATCACCACCGGCTATGGCGACTCCTGCGTGGTCGCCGTGCCCCTGGCCCAGGTCGAGGCGCTGCCGCGTCAGCTCTATACCTTCCACGGCTGCGGCCTGGGTCGCCATCTGGATGCGGCGGCGACCCGCGCGGTACTGGCAGCGCGGCTGCAGTCGCTGTGCCAGGGCGTCTCCGGGGTGCGCGTCGAGTTGCTCGAACGCCTCACCGCCTTCCTGCGCGAAGACATCCTGCCGCTGATCCCCGAAGAGGGTTCGGTGGGCGCCAGCGGCGATCTCACCCCGCTGTCCTATGTGGCCGCCGCCCTCTGCGGCGAGCGCCAGGTGCTCTGGCGCAATGAGCTACGGGAAGCGGCGGACGTCCATGCCGAGCTGGGCTGGACGCCGCTGGTGCTCAGACCCAAGGAAGCCCTGGCGCTGATGAACGGCACCGCGGTGATGACCGGCCTGGCCTGCCTGGCCTTCTCCCGCGCCGAGTACCTGCTGCGCCTGGCAACCCGCATCACCGCGCTCAATGTGGTGGCCCTGGCCGGCAACCCCGAGCACTTCGACCAGCGCCTGTTCGCCGCCAAGCCCCATCCGGGCCAGGGCCAGGTGGCCGCCTGGCTGCGCGCGGATCTGGCCGCAGAGGGTCCGGCCGCGCCCCTGCACCGCCTGCAGGACAGATATTCGCTGCGCTGCGCGCCCCATGTGCTGGGGGTACTGGCCGACAGCCTGCCCTGGCTGCGCCAGTTCATCGAGACCGAACTCAACAGCGCCAACGACAATCCGCTGATCGACGCCGAAGACGAGCGGGTGCTGCACGGCGGCCACTTCTATGGCGGCCATATCGCCTGCGCCATGGACAGTCTCAAGACCCTGGTGGCCAACGTCGCCGACCTGCTCGACCGCCAGCTCGCTCTCTTGGTGGATGCGCGCTATAACCACGGCCTGCCGGGCAATCTCTCCGGCGCCCCGGCCGCGCGGGCCATGCTCAACCATGGTTTCAAGGCGGTGCAGATCGGCGCCAGCGCCTGGACCGCCGAGGCGCTCAAGGGCACCCTGCCGGCCAGCGTCTTCTCCCGTTCCACCGAATGCCACAACCAGGACAAGGTCAGCATGGGCACCATCGCCGCCCGCGATGCCCTGCGCGTGCTGGAGCTCACCGAGCAGGTGGCCGCCGCCACCCTGCTGGCCGCCCAGCAGGGCGTCTGGCTCAGGTGCGAGCAGGGCGGGCAACCGCCCGCACCCCTGGCCGCCATGCACCGCGCGCTGGGCGAGACCTTCCCGCCGCTGATCGAAGACCGTGCCCTGGAAGCCGAATTGCGCCAGACCCTGACCCTGATTCGCGCCCGCCACTGGAGGCTCTATGCGTAAGACCGGTGCCCTGCAGGTCGAGGTGGAGATGCAGATCCCCTTCTTCGACGTCGACATGATGGAAATCGCCTGGCACGGCCATTATGTGAAGTACCTGGAGGTGGCGCGCTGCGCGCTGCTCGACCGCCTTGACCATAACTACCTGCAGATGCGCGACTCCGGCTATGGCTGGCCGGTGATCGACCTGCAGATCCGCTACATCCGCCCCCTGCTGTTTCAGCAGCGCGTGCGGGTAAAGGCCGATCTGGTGGAGTGGGAGAACCGCCTCAAGCTTAACTACCTGATCAGCGATGCCGCCACCGGCGAGCGCCTGACCCGCGCCAGCACCGTGCAGGTCGCCGTGGACCTGGCCAGCCGCGAGATGCAGCTGGCCTCGCCCAGGGTCTTCATCGACGCCGTGGAGAGGGCCCTGGCATGCGCACGCTGATCGCTCTGCTATTCATCCTGGCCGCGCCCCTGGCCCAGGCCTTCGATCTCGACGACCTGGCCGCCCAGCTGGCGCGCCCCGCGGCGGTCGCGGGCAGCTTCGTCCAGCAGCGCTATCTGCGCGCCCTGCCGCAGCCGCTGACCAGCAGCGGTCACTTCACCCTGGCCCGCGGCCTGGGCCTGCTCTGGCGGCTGGAAAAGCCGCTGGCGCAGACCTATCGCATCACCCCCGGGGCCATCGCCAAGCAGACGCCGACGGGCTGGACGCCCCTGCCCGGCAGCGACCTGGCCGCGCGCCAGAGCGCACTGTTCCTGGCCGTGCTCGGCGGTGATCGCAGCGGCCTGGAACGCGGCTTCGAGCTGGCCCTGACCGGCGACGCCAACCACTGGCAGCTGCGCCTGACGCCGCGCGGCGCCCTGCTCAAGCAGGTGTTCGACGGCATCCTCATCCAGGGCGGCGCCCTGGTCGAACAGGTGGAGATCCGCGAGACCCAGGGCGACCGCAGCCTGCTCAAGCTGGACGGCCAGCCTGGCGACACCCTGAGCGCCGAGCAGCGCGCGGTCTTCCAGTGACCCGGCTGCAGCGCCCCTTCCTGCTGTTCCTGCTCGCCCTGCTGGCGCTCAGCGCCTGGCAGTGGCGGCAGGGTCCGCCGGTGGCCGCCGACCTGCTGGCGCTGCTGCCCCAGGGCGCCGGTGATGCCCTCACCCTGCAGGCCGAGGCGCGCATGACCGAGCCGCTCAATCGCGAGGTCCTGCTGCTGGTCGGCCATCCCCAGCGCGAGCGACTGCCGGCCCTGACCGAGCGCCTGGGCCAGGCCTGGTCGCGAGAGCCGCTGTTCGAGAAGGTGCAGTGGCAACTCACGCCGGACCTGCCCGGTCTGCGCCAGCAACTCCTGGCCAGTCGCCTGGCGTTGGCACCAGGGCCGGCGCGCGACGAGTTGCTCAAGACGCCCAACAGCTATCTACAGGCCCGCGCCGCGGCCCTCTTTGATCCCTTCGCCGGCGCCGGCGCCCTGCCCCTGGAGCAGGACTGGTTCGGCCTCGGCCTGCTGCTGCAGCGCCAGCTCACCCCGGCGAGCAAGGTGCAATTCGACGCCGGCAGCGGCCTGCTGCTGACCCAGGGCGACGACCTGACCTGGGCCCTGATCCGCGCACGTACCCGCGCCGATGCCTTCGACTTCGATGCCCCGCCCCGGGTGGAAGCCCTGATCGAGGCCGCCCGCCGTGAGGTGGTCGCGGAGGGCGGTCAGCTACTCGCCGCCAGCGGCCTGAGATACGCCGCCGCCGGCCAGGCCACCGCCAGTCGCGAGATGTCGCTGATCGGCGGCCTGGCCACCCTTGGCACCCTGGCCCTGCTGCTGGGGCTGTTCCGCCGCTGGCGGGTACTGCTCAGCCTGCTGGCGGTGGGCGTGGCGCTCCTGGCCGGCAGCGCCGCCTGCGTGCTGCTGTTCGGCCAGATCAACGCCCTCACCCTGATCCTCGGTGCCAGCCTGACCGGGGTGGCCGCCGACTATCCGCTGCACTACCTGAGCAAGAGCTGGAAGGGCGGCCCCTGGAATGCCACGGCCATCCTGCGCGAGACGCTGCCGGGATTGTCCCTGAGCCTGGCGACCAATCTGCTGGGCTACCTGGCGCTGGCCTGCACGCCCTTTCCGGCGCTGACCCAGGTGGCGGCGTTTTCCGCCGCCGGCCTGATCGGCGCCTACCTCACCACCGTCTGCCTCTTGCCGGCCTGGTGGCAGCGTCTGGACCTGGCACCGCCCGCCGCGCCGCTGCGGCTGATGCAGCGCCTGCTCGACCTGCGGCTGCGCCTGCTGGCGCGTACCGGCAGCCTGCCGCTGCTGCTGGCGCTGCTGGCCTTTTGCGGCGCGGGCGTCTGGCAACTGCACCTGCAGAACGATCTGCGCCTCTGGCTTGGCCAAGACCCGGCCCTGACCCGCGAAGCCCAGGCCATCGCCCGCCTTACCGGGCTGCAACCCACCAGCCAGTTCTTCCTGGTGCGCGGGGCGGATGCCGATGAGGTGCTGCGCCGCCAGGCCGCCCTGGGGCAGCGCCTGGATAGCCTGGTCAGTCAGGGTCAGCTGCAGGGCTATCGCGCCCTCAGTGGTCTGGTCGCCCCTGCCGCAGCCCAGGCCGAATTGCGCCAGGCCCTGGCCGGTTGGGGCGAGCGCCTGCAACCCCTGCTGGCGGTAGGCATACCGGCCGAGGCGCTGGACGCCGAACTCAAGCTATTGCAGCAGCTACCCGACCTGAGTCTCGACCAGGCCCTGGCCGGCCCGCTGGGCGAGCCCTGGCGACCGCTCTGGCTGGGCCGCACGGCCGACGGCAACGCAGCCGGCCTGGTCAGCCTGCAAGGGCTGGGCAACGCCCAGGTGCTGCAGACGGTGGCCGAGGGTTTGCCCGGGGTGCAGCTGGTGGATCGCCTCGGCGAATTGCGCGGACTGTTCCTTCATACCCAGCGCCTGGCGGTGGAACTCAAGCTGCTGGCCTCGGGGGCCATCTTCCTCCTACTGCTCTGGGCCTTCGGTCGCCGCGCGGCGCTACGCATCGTCTGCCTGCCGCTCCTGGCGGCCCTCGCGGCCCTGGCCTGCCTGGGCTGGCTGGGCCAGCCGCTGACCCTGTTCAGCCTCTTCGCCCTGCTGCTCATCACCGCCATCGGCGTGGACTACGCCATCCTCATGCACGAGGCCATCGGCGGCGCGGCGGTCAGTCTGCTCGGCGGCCTGCTGTCCGGCGTCGGCAGCTGGCTGTCGTTCGGTCTGCTGATGCTCAGCAGCACCCCGGCCATCGCCAACTTCGGCCTGGCCATCAGCCTGGGGCTGGTATTCAGCTTCCTGCTGGCGCCTTGGGCTTCGCCCCCCGTCTCCCACGAAAAGGACCTTCGTCATGGTTGAACATCACCCCCTGGTCGTCATCGGTGCCGGCCCGGCCGGCGCCGTGGTCGCCGCCCTGCTCAAGCGTCGCGGCCATCCGGTGCTGGTGCTGGAAGCCCAGCACTTTCCGCGCTTTTCCATCGGCGAGAGCCTGCTCTCCCACAGCCTGGACTTCGTCGAGGAAGCCGGGATGCTGCCGGCGGTCGAGGCCGCCGGTTTCCAGACCAAGGTCGGCGCCGCCTTCGCCTGGGGCGAGCGCTACACCGACTTCGACTTTCGCGACACTTATAGCGGTGGCCGCAGCACCTTCCAGGTCCAGCGCGGCCCCTTCGACAAGATCCTCGCCGATGACGCCGCGCGCCAGGGCGTGGCGATCCGCTACGGCCAGCGGGTGACCGCCGTGACCCTGGGCGAAGGCGGTGAAAGGACCCGGATCGAGGTGCTGGGCGACGACGGCCAGGCCTATGCGCTGACCACCGACTTCCTGCTCGACGCTAGCGGCTACGGGCGGGTGCTGCCACGCCTGCTGGACCTGGAAGCCCCTTCGGACTTCCCGGTGCGTCGCGCCCTCTTCACCCATGTCGAGGATCGCATCGACGATCCCGGCTTCGACCGCGAACGCATCCTCATCACCACCCATCCGACCCTGCGCGACGTCTGGTTCTGGACCATTCCGTTCAGCGATGGCCGCACCTCGCTCGGGGTGGTGGCCGCCGCCGAGCGCTATGCCGGACGCGCCCCCGATCTCGCCACCTGTCTGCGCGACTGGGTGGCCGAGACCCCGAGCCTGGCCCGGGTGCTGCACAATGCGGTCTGGGATACCCCGGTGCGCGAACTGGGCGGCTATGCGGCCAACGTCAAGCGCCTGCACGGCCCTGGCTTCGCCCTGCTGGGCAACGCCGCCGAATTCCTCGATCCGGTGTTTTCCTCGGGCGTCACCATCGCCCTGCGCTCGGCCAGCCTGGCCGCGCCGCTGGTGGATCGCCAGCTGCGTGGCGAGGCGGTGGACTGGGAGGGCGAATTCGCCCGACCGCTCAAGGCGGGCGTCGATACGTTCCGTGCCTATGTGGAGGGCTGGTACGATGGCAGCTTCCAGGACGTCATCTATTTCGAGAACGCCGATCCCGAGATCCGCCGCATGATCTGCGCCATTCTCGCCGGCTACGCCTGGGACCTTCGCAACCCCTTCGTCAAGGAGCCCAAGCGGCGCCTGCGCCTGCTTGTCGAGCTCTGCCAGCTGAATTCGGCCCATCCTGCATGACCCTGCCCCGTCCGTTCGTCTTCGCGCTGGCCTGCCTGCTGCTGCTCGCCGCCTGCGCCAGCCAGCCGCCACTGCCCAGCAATCCGCCCCCGCTGGCGCGCGCCCTCGTCTACCAGGTGGAGCGTCAGACCGCCGAGGGCAATGACGCCCTGCTGCTGGCCATCCAGCCGGAAGGTCAGGCCCTGCGCTTTTCGCTGTTCGATCCCCTGGGCGTGCCCCAGGCGCGCCAGCGGCTGCTCGACGGCGCCTGGCACGCCGACGGCCTGCTGCCGCCCAATCCCCGGGCGCGCACCTTCTTCAGCGTGCTGCTGTTCGCCCTGACCCCGACCGACCAGTTGCCGCGGGCCTATGCCGCGGGCGACTGGCACAGGGACGCCGAAGGCAGTCGCCGCCTCAAGGACTGGCAGGTGCGCTACCCTGCTACCGAGCGCCTGGAGCTGGAGGCGCCGGACGGGTCGCGCTATCGCCTGACCCTGCTGCCGGAGTCCGCGCCTTGAGCGCCTACCTGAACGCCCTGGGGCTGCTCTGCGCCCTGGGCCAGGGCAAGGCCGAGGTGGCGCGCGGTCTGTTCGCCGGCGACACGGCGGGCATGCAGCCCACCCCGGGCTGGATTCCCGCGCGCCAGCCACCGGTGGGCACCGTCAGCGCCCCGCTGCCGGCCTGGCCAGCGGCCTGGACGCCCTATTTCAGTCGCAACAACCAGCTCCTGCTGGCGGCCCTGGCCGAGATCGAGCCCCAGGTGCGCCAGTCCATCGAGCGCCATGGCCCCGCCCGCATCGGCGTGGTGCTGGGCACCAGCACCTCGGGCATTCACGAGGCCAGCCAGGGCATCGCCGTGCACCAGCGCAGCGGCCAGCTGCCCGAGGGCTATCAGTACGCCCAGCAGGAACTGGTGGCGCCGGCGGATTTCCTTGCCCGCTACCTGGGCCTGAGCGGCCCCTGCTACGGCCTGTCCACCGCCTGCACCAGCAGCGCCCGTGCCCTGCTCAGCGCCCGTCGGCTGCTGGTCCAGGGCCATTGCGATGCCGTGCTCTGCGGCGGCGTCGACAGCCTCTGCGGCCTGACCCTGAACGGCTTCGCCGCCCTCGAAGCGGTCAGCGAGTCGCTGTGCAATCCCTTCTCGGTCAATCGCTGCGGCATCAACATCGGCGAGGGCGCGGCGCTGTTCCTGCTGACCCGCGAGCCCGGCCCCATCGCCCTGCTCGGCGGCGGCGCCAGCTCCGATGCCCACCATATCTCCGCCCCCGATCCCAGCGGCCGCGGCGCCGTCCAGGCCATGCAGGCGGCCCTGCGCGCCAGCGGTCTGCAGCCGGGCGACATCGGTTATCTCAACCTGCACGGCACCGCCACGCCACACAACGACGCCATGGAAAGCCACGCCACCCATGAGGTATTCCCGGCCGGGGTGCCCTGCTCCTCGACCAAACCGCTGACCGGCCATACCCTCGGCGCCGCCGGCGCCCTGGAAGCCGCCTTCGCCTGGCTGACCCTGGACCCGCACCTCAACCCCGCCGGCCAGCTGCCGCCGCAGCGCTGGGACGGCCAGGCCGATCCGGCTCTGCCAGGGCTGGCGCTGACCTCGGGCGACAGCCGCCTGGACGGTCGTCGCCACGCCATGAGCAACAGCTTCGCCTTTGGCGGCAGCAACGTCAGCCTCATCCTGGGAGCCACGCCATGATCCCCTGGACCCTCGCCGAGCTGGTGCCCCACGCCGGCGACATGCTGCTGATCGAGGAGATCCTCGCCTGCGACGATCAGGGCATCGAGACCCGCCTGGTGGTGCGTTGCGGCCTCTTCACCGACGCCGACGGCGCCCTGCCGGCCTGGATCGGCGTGGAGCTGATGGCCCAGAGCGTGGCCGCCTTCGCTGGCTGCCAGGCGCGCCGTCGTGGCGAGGCCCCGGCCCTGGGTTTCCTGCTCGGCACCCGCCAGTTCGCCTGCGACGTGCCGGCCTTTCCCGCCGGTGGCGAATTGCGCATCCGCGCCCAGCCGGCGCTGGAAAACGACGATGGCATGGCCATCTTCGACTGCCACCTGCAGGGCCCTGGCTGCCAGGCCAGCGCCCGACTGAACGTCTATCGTCCGCCCCGGGCGGATCTGTACCTAGAGGAGCCCGCGCCATGAGCGTCGCCCCCGCCCCGGTCCTGGTGACCGGTTCCAGCCGCGGCCTGGGCCGCGCCATCGCCCTGCGCCTGGCCGCCGCCGGGCACGACCTGGTGCTGCACTGCCGCAGCCGCCGCGAGGAAGCCGACGCGGTACGCGCCGAGGTCGAGGCCCTGGGCCGCACGGCCCGGGTGCTGCAATTCGACGTCGGCGACCGCGCCGCCTGCGCCGCCATCCTGGAGGCCGACACCGAGGCCCACGGCGGCTACTACGGGGTGGTCTGCAACGCCGGCCTGACCCGCGACGGCGCCTTTCCGGCGCTGACCGGGGAAGACTGGGACGTGGTCCTGCGCACCAATCTCGACGGTTTCTACAATGTCCTGCACCCGGTGGTCATGCCGATGATCCGCCGCCGCGCGCCAGGGCGCATCGTCTGCATCACCTCGGTCTCCGGACTGATCGGCAATCGCGGCCAGGTCAACTACAGCGCCTCCAAGGCGGGGCTGATCGGTGCCGCCAAGGCCCTGGCCGTGGAGCTGGCCAAGCGCAGGATCACCGTCAACTGCGTGGCCCCGGGGCTGATCGACACCGAGATTCTCGATGAGCACGTACCGGTGGACAAGATCCTCGAAATGATTCCCGCCGGGCGCATGGGCACCCCCGAGGAGGTGGCCCACGCCGTGGCCTTCCTGCTCGCCCCCGAAGCCGGCTACATCACCCGCCAGGTGCTGGCGGTCAACGGAGGACTGTGCTGATGAACGGCCGCCGCGTCGTGATCACCGGGATGGCCGGCGTCACCGCCCTGGGCAGTGACTGGCCGACCATCCGCGACCATTTTCTCGCCGGCCACAGCGGCATCCGCCGCATGGACGCCTGGGATCGCTACACCGAGATGAACACCCGCCTGGGTGGACCCATCGTCGACTTCCAGGTGCCCGGCCACTGGACGCGCAAGCAACTGCGCAGCATGGGCCGCGTCTCCCAGCTGGCGGTGGCCGCCGGCGAGCGCGCCCTGGCCGATGCCGGGCTGCTGGACGACGCCCGCATCACCGACGGCCGCATGGGCGTGGCCTGCGGTTCCTCCACCGGCAGCACCGACGACATCAAGGCGCTGGCCAACATGCTGCTCAGCGACGCCGCGGTGGGCCTCAATGCCAACACCTATGTGCGCATGATGCCGCACACGGCGGCCGCCAACCTGAGTCTGTTCTTTGGCCTCAAGGGCCGGCTGATCCCCACCTCCAGCGCCTGCACCAGCGGCAGCCAGGGCATCGGCTACGCCTACGAGGCCATCAAGTTCGGCCGTCTGCCGCTGATGCTGGCGGGCGGCGCCGAAGAACTCTGCCCCAGCGAGGCCATGGTCTTCGACACCCTCTATGCCACCAGCCTGCGCAACGACGCCCCCCACACCTCGCCGCGTCCCTACGACCGCGGACGCGACGGCCTGGTGATCGGCGAAGGCGCCGGCATCCTGGTGCTGGAAGAGCTGGAGCACGCCCTGGCGCGCGGCGCGCACATCCACGCCGAGATCGTCGGCTTCGGCAGCAACGCCGACGGCCAGCATTCCACCCGCCCCGAGCAGGCCACCATGCAGCGCGCCATGGAGCTGGCCCTGGAAGACGCCGGGCTGAGGCCGGAGGCCATCGGCTACGTCAACGGTCACGGCACCGCCACCGAACAGGGCGACATCGCCGAGACCCGCGCCACCCAGGCGCTGTTCGGCGCCCGCATGCCCATCAGCTCGCAGAAGAGCTACCTGGGCCATACCCTCGGTGCCTGCGGCGCCCTGGAATCCTGGTTCAGCATCGCCATGATGAACGAGGAGCTGTTCGTGCCGACGCTCAACCTCGATGACCTGGACCCCCAGTGCGGCGAGCTGGACTATCTGCGTGACGGACCGCGGACCCTGCGTACCGATCACGTGATGAACAACAATTTCGCCTTTGGCGGGGTCAACACCTCGCTGATCTTCCGTCGCTGGTCCTGATGGCCATAGCCCGAGGTACTCCCATGTTGCGTCGCCTGCTGCTCGTCTCCGCGCTGCTGTTCCTGGCGGCCTGCACCCGCGCGCCCCTGGTGACGCCCCAGGAGGTCTTTCCCGCCGACCGCACGGAGAACGCCGCCGATGTCCGCCGCGCCATCGTCGACACCCTCGAACGCCGTGGCTGGAGCGTCGGCCAGGAGAGCCCCGGCCTGGTGGTCGCCAGCATCGTGGTGCGCGATCGCCACCAGGCCTGGGTCGATATCCCCTACAGCACCAAGGGCTACCAGATCCGCTACCGCGACAGCGCCGGCCTCGACTACGACGGCGAACGCATCCATCGCAACTACAACAAATGGGTCCAGCTGCTCGACGCCGACATCCGCCGGCAATTGCAGTTGCCCGCCCCCGCAGCCGACGCGGAATGACCGCCCGTGGCCTGCGCGATAGCGCAGAACGCCGCTCTCCAGGCTGACGGCGCGGACGTTCTGGGTTAAACAGTCATCCCCACCACCACAAGGAAGTCGCCATGCGTACCCTAGCCTCCACCCTCGCCCTTACCCTGAGCCTCGCCACCCTGCTGCCCAGCGCCGCCCAGGCCCGCGACACCACCCTGCAACTGCCCTTCGCCGAAGTCGTCCAGGAAGCCCTGGCCGCCAAGCGTCTGGATGGCAGCGTGAAGTTCTACCTGGCCGGCAACCCGGTGCCGGGCAAGGCCACGGTGGTCAACTCCAGCATCACCACCAACCAGAAGACCAACGCCTTCAACAAGACCGACGAGGTCGCCTGCCGCTGGGTGCTGCAATCGGCGCTGATCCGCCTGCAGGAGGCGGCCAAGGCCGCCGGTGCCAATGCGGTCACCGACATCACCAGCTACTACAAGAAGAACGAGTGGAGCGATCCCACCCGCTACGAGTGCCACGCCGGCGCCCTCATGGCCGGTGTCGCCCTCAAGGGCAAGCTGGTCATCCTCAAGTAGCTCGGAACGGCGGTGCGGCCGGGTGGGTCTTTCTAGAGACCTACCTAGAGGCCGCCGCCATGCCCACGTTTCGCGTCCACTACCGCAAGGACGGCGAGTCCCGCCAGCTCGACCTCGAGCATCCGCAGGCCAGTCTCGCCCCGCACGAAGCCGCCCTGGCGGTGCTGGAACAGCTGCGCGCCGACGCCGAGAACAGCCTGGCGCTGCCGCCCGCCGATGCCCCCGCCGCGGCCATCCTGCGCCAGGCGGAGGTGCATGGACTGACGGATATCCAAGTGGAGCCGCTGGCTTCGTAGGTTGGTGTCGAGCGTCTGGCGCGTGGTCATCCTCACCCAACCCTCTCCCGCAGGGAGAAGGGGCGGTTGGGCTCCGCAGCGCGTAGCGCGGAAAACCGCGCAGCGTTTTCCACTTTTTGCGCCAAATACCAATCGCGGCCATGGGCCGCTCCTACAGGCTTGATCGTAGGAGCGGCCCATGGCCGCGATCAATTGCGCTTACCCGTAGCGTGGAAAACGGCGCAGCCTTTTCCACAGACGAGCTGCGGTGCCAACGGTGGATAAGGCTGCGCCGTTATCCACCCTACCCGTAGCTTGGCGCTGGGCGCCGCAAAGTCCAGCAGGTGGCACCTTCCGGTATGGGGCTACCCTCACCCCAGCCCTCTCCCCGAGGGAGAGGGGGCGGTCTGGTCCAGCGTGGGCTTGTGGGCGCATCGCGACCATGGCAGTTCGCCGCTGCGGCCGCTCCTACAACAGCGTCATTCCCTGTAGGAGCGGCCCATGGCCGCGATCATCACCGTAGCGTGGAAAACGGCGCAGCCTTTTCCACTGAGGGGCTCCGGTGCCAATAGTGGACAAGGCATCCTACCCGTAGGTTGGCGCTGAGCACAGCTAAGCCCAACGGGCAGGAGCCGCGGTGTCTGGCCGCCCTCACCCCAGCCCTCTCCCAGAGGGAGAGGGGGCGGTTGAACTCTGTAGCGTGGAAAACGGCGCAGCCTTTTCCACTAACGGGCTCCAGTACCAAGGGTGGATAAGGCTACGCCGTTATCCACGCTACCCGTATGCCCCTGTAGGTTGGCGCTGAGCCTGGCGAAGCCCAACACCGCCAGATCTCAGCCCAGGAACAACCGGTACGCCGGATTCTCGGTCTCGTCCCAGTAGCGATAGCCGATGGCATCCAGCGTCGCCAGCAGCTCCGGCCGTTCGGCCTGGCTGGCTTCCAGCCCGGCGAACACCCGGCCGTCCGCCGCGCCGTGGTTGCGGTAGTGGAACATGCTGATGTTCCAGCGTCCGCCCAGCTTTTCGAGGAAGTCGAACAGCGCGCCCGGTCGCTCGGGGAATTCGAAGCGGAACACCTGCTCCTGGCCCACCCGCGCGGCATGACCGCCCACGGTGTGGCGGATATGCAGCTTGGCCAGTTCATTGTCGGTCAGGTCCAGCACCGGGAAACCCTGGTCGCGCAGCCCCTGCAGCAGCGCCTCGCGCGGAT
The DNA here is from genome assembly GCF_028640825.1 of Pseudomonas sp. LA5. Classification (NCBI taxonomy): domain Bacteria; kingdom Pseudomonadati; phylum Pseudomonadota; class Gammaproteobacteria; order Pseudomonadales; family Pseudomonadaceae; genus Pseudomonas; species Pseudomonas sp. LA5. The sequence continues at coordinate 790 of NZ_JAQYZY010000040.1, read as the reverse complement.
CGCGCTGCGGATGGGTCTGGACGCCGACGAAGATATGGGCCTCTTCGCCAGTATGGTAGCGGTAGTTGAATTCGGTGATCTGCCGCCGGCCCAGGGCTTCGCAGAAGGCCCGGAAGCTGCCCGGCCGCTCGGGGATGGTCACGGCGATGATGGCTTCGCGCTGCTCGCCCAGTTCGGCGCGTTCGGCCACGTGCCGCAGCCGGTCGAAGTTGATGTTGGCACCGGAATCGATGGCCACCAGCACCTGGCCGCCGGAGCCCGCGCGCTCGGCGTACTTCTTGATCCCGGCCACGCCCAGGGCGCCCGAGGGCTCGGTGATGGAGCGGGTGTCGTCGTAGATGTCCTTAATCGCCGCGCAGATCTCGTCCGAGCTGACGGTAATGACTTCATCGACATAACGCCGGCAGATCTCGAAGGTATGGTGGCCGATCTGGGCCACGGCCACGCCATCGGCGAACAGTCCTACCCGCGGCAAGACCACTCGCTCACCCGCCGCCATGGCCTGCTGCAGGCAGTTGGAGTCGTCCGGTTCGACGCCGATGACCCTGATCTCGGGCCGCAGGTATTTCACATAGGCGGCGATACCGGCGATCAGGCCACCCCCGCCCACGGGGACGAAGATGGCGTCGAGCCGCCCCGGATGCTGGCGCAGGATCTCCATGGCCACGGTGCCCTGGCCGGCGATGACGTCCGGATCGTCATAGGGCGGCACGAAGGTGTAGCCCTGCTCCTCGACCAGGCGCAGCGCCTCGGCCAGGGCCTCGGGAAAGGCGTCGCCGTGCAGCACCAC